>NZ_JBFAPH010000285.1:0-8130 GCF_040675635.1 Streptomyces sp. NPDC049577 | reverse complement strand
GGGAGATCGGCTCACGGCCGTACTTCTGGACCTCGATGACCTTCTCGGGGGTCATGTCGAGCTCCTTGGCCAGCTCCTCCGGGGTGGGCTCGCGGCCCAGGTCCTGGAGCATCTGGCGCTGGACGCGGGCCAGCTTGTTGATGACCTCGACCATGTGCACCGGGATACGGATGGTGCGGGCCTGGTCGGCCATCGCGCGCGTGATCGCCTGGCGGATCCACCAGGTCGCGTACGTGGAGAACTTGTAGCCCTTGGTGTAGTCGAACTTCTCCACCGCGCGGATCAGACCGAGGTTGCCCTCCTGGATGAGGTCCAGGAAGAGCATGCCGCGGCCGGTGTAGCGCTTGGCGAGGGAGACCACGAGGCGGAGGTTGGCCTCCAGCAGGTGGTTCTTGGCGCGCCGGCCGTCCTCCGCGATGATCTCCAGCTCGCGCTTGAGCTTGGGGGCCAGCTTGTCGGAGTTCGCCAGCTTGTCCTCGGCGAACAGACCGGCCTCGATGCGCTTGGCGAGCTCGACCTCCTGCTCGGCGTTGAGCAGGGGGACCTTGCCGATCTGCTTCAGGTAGTCCTTGACCGGGTCGGCGGTGGCTCCGGCGACCGCGACCTGCTGCGCGGGCGCGTCGTCCTCGTCCTCGTCGGACAGGACGAAGCCCTTGGTCTCGCCGGTCTCGTCCTCCTCGTCACCCTTGCCGGGCGCCGGGGTGTCCTCGAGCAGCTCGTCCTCGAGCAGCTCGTCGGCGTCCTTCTTGGCGGCGGTCTTCTTGGCCGCCGTCTTCTTGGCGGTGGCCTTCTTGGCCACCGTCTTCTTGGCCGCCGTCTTCTTGGCGGCGGCCTTCTTCGCGGGCGCGGCCACGGCCTCGGCCTCGTCGTCGCCGTAGGCGCCCGGCTGGGCGGAGGCGGTGGACGAGGCGGAGGTGGTGGAGGCCGCCTGGCGGGCCGTGACCGTCTTGGAGGCGACGGCCTTGGTCGCGGTGCGCTTCGCCGGGCTCTTCGCTGCGACGCTCTTGCGGGTGCGCTTGGGCGCCTCTGCGGCACTGACCATCAGCGTCACACCCTCCTCGTCGAGGACCTGGTTGAGGCTGCGCAGAACGTTCTTCCACTGGGTTGGCGGAATCTGGTCAGCCTCGAAGGCCCGACGCACGTCGTCGCCGGCGATCTGCCCCTCGGCCTTTCCCTGCTCGATGAGCGCCATCAGAGACTCGGATTCGGCGATCTCCGGCGGGAGCGTACGGGATGTGCTGGCCGACACGAACAACCTCTCGGAACGATGGGAACGGCTTCCGGCCCCGGCTCGTCCACGACGGACGACCGGTTCCGACGACCGCCGGCAAGGATGAACCGACGGCGCGGGCGATAGTTGCGGAGCAACACAGCACCTCGAGCGAGGCCTGTATTCCCTCCGCGGCTACCACCTCTTTAGTCATCGCGCTGCCTCGAAGAGCGTTACGCCCAATCCTCGTGGCCCGAGTCACACCGCATAAGCGATGAAAGGCCGTCGAACCGGGCAGAACGCTCCGCTCACCGGCGCTCCGACGGGCGTTCCGCCCCGAGACCGTACGCGCGAGCCGGATGAGCGGTCCGCGCGTACCGTCCCGTCCGTACGGTCGCGTGCCGCGGTCAGTGCTCGCGGGGCGCGGGCACCACGCGCTCGACCTCGGGGTGGGCGACGAGCAGCTGACGCATGGCGGCCTCCGCACCGGCGGCGTCGCCCGCGGCGACGGCGTCGACGATCCGCAGGTGCGCTCCGACGCCGGCCTCACTGGGGCGGTCGCAGCCGCTGGCCGTGGCCCCCGAGACGTGCAGGGCGGCGGAGACGATGCCGGAGAGGTGCTCCAGCATGCGGTTTCCGGCGACCTGGAGCAGCAGCGAGTGAAACTCGGCGTCCGCCCTGGAGAAGGTGAGCGAGTCGCCCTGGGCCAGGGCGTGGCCCATGATCTCGGCCATGTCGGCGAGGCGCTGCTGGACGTCCTCGCGGCCGTGACCGGCGGCGAGCCGGGCGGCCAGGGGCTCGATGGCCCAGCGCAGCTCGCACAGCTCCCGGCGCTGGTCTTCGCGCTGCGGGCCGAAGGCCCGCCATTCGATGATGTCGGGGTCGAGGAGGTTCCAGTCGCTGACCGGGCGGACCCGCGTGCCGACGTTGGGGCGGGCGCTGACGAGGCCTTTCGCCTCCAGCACGCGCAGGGATTCGCGGACGACGGTGCGGGAGACCTCGAACCGCTGCCCGATCTCCTCGGGGACGAGCGGGCGGTCGGCGCCCAGGTCGCCGGAGACGATCATCTGGCCGAGCTGCTGCACGAGCTGGCCGTGCAGTCCTCGGCCGCGACTGCCGGCCGCGCGGCGGCCGGCCCGGCCGAGCTCCGCGTCGCCGTCCCAGGCGGGCGCGGCGCCACGGTCGACGCCGGGCGCGTCCGCATAGGAGTAACGGTCCAGCTCGCCCGGGCCCGTGAGGCCGGAGTCGGTGGGGCGAGCCGCGGTCATCATGGTGTGCGCAAGGGTACTCACGCTTCCTTTGTCGGCGACGCCCTCGAGCGCCTTGAGGTCTTTGGTGAAAAGCACACGAAAGGGTGATCGCGCATTACCTCACAATTGACGCTCAAATGGATAAAAAGGGGCATCTCCCTACGGCAGGGTCATCACACAGCGTGATGGCCGGGCCCGGGGCCACGGAGGGTCCGGACGACCCATGACGGCGATTTTCCGCGCCGGGAGAGTGCCGCCACCCACGCCACCCCCGGAACGATTGTCACTCTGCGTGGACGCGTATGCGGAGGGCCGCATTAGCACAGCTCTCATCGGGGCCGCCCGCGGAAGACGGTGAGGACGTACGCGCCGAGCAGCCCGGCGAGGGCCACGGTCAGTGCCCAGCCGACCGGTTGCGACAGCACACGCAGGGCGGCCGCGAACACCCGGTCCAGACTGGACGGCCACTGGACGACGGCCGCCGCGCGCAGCCGGCCCGGGAGTCCCATCAGCGACCGGGCGGCCGGCCGGGCGAGGACCCCGCCCAGCAACGGCACCACCAGCGTCGGCACCGCCAGGACCGCGGCCAGCCCGGCGAAGGTCGACCGGAACACGCCTGCGGCCAGCAGTCCGGCCCAGGCGCAGCCGAGGGTCAGCGTGACACCGCCGGTCAGAGTGACGCCCCAGTCGGCGGGGACGGCGAGGACGGCTTCGCCGAAGAGCAGTTTGAGGGCCGCCGAGTCCAGGCCGACCGCCGAGAGCGCGAGGACGAGGGCGGCCACGGCCGTGACGGCGAGCTTGGCGCTCAGCAGGCCGAGCCGGCGCGGAACGGTGCCCGCGTCGGGGGCCAGTGCCGGATAGCGGAACTCCTGCCCGAAGGCGAGCGCCCCGAGCAGACCCGCACCGAAGGCCGCCGGCGGCAGCGGCAGCAGCCGCGGCCAGCCCGTGAGCAGGCGCAGCGCCGGGGCTCCGCCGATGCGCGCGAGCAGGACCGAGCCGACCAGCGACACCCCGAGTGCCACGGCCGCCACGACCCACCCGGTGCGGATGCCCGTGGCGCGCAGCAGCTCGTAGCGCAGCGGCCAGACCGGGCTGGGGGCGCGCAGGCGGGCGCGCGGTGAGGGCGCCGGACGGTCCGCGTACTCGGGGTCGTCCTCCCCGGCCGTCTCGGCCGGGGCCGCCTCGTGGTGGGCCGCGCCCTGGTGGAGGGGCGCAACCGACGGGCTCGTGAACGCCTCTGGGTCGTGCGTCGCGGAAGCGTCCGCCACGTCGGGGGCGTATGCCTCACCCGGGGCGCCGGGCGCCCCCTCGTAAGCGCCGGCGCCCCGGCCGTCGGCGCGCCGCAGTGGTGTCACGGGGCCGGTGTCGCCGGTCTCCTCCGTGAGCCGGTGGACGATGATGCCGTGCCGGTAGGCGGCCTCGCCGACGGCCGCGCAGCTGCTGCCGTAGACGTAGAGCCGGCTTCCGCCTTCGTGCACGACCTCCAGCGACGGGTCGGCGGCCGGGGCGCCGAAGGCGTCGGTCCCGTTGGTG
Organism: Streptomyces sp. NPDC049577; assembly: GCF_040675635.1. Taxonomy (NCBI): domain Bacteria; kingdom Bacillati; phylum Actinomycetota; class Actinomycetes; order Kitasatosporales; family Streptomycetaceae; genus Streptomyces; species Streptomyces sp. NPDC049577. The sequence continues at coordinate 4,137 of NZ_JBFAPH010000285.1, read as the reverse complement.
AGCAGATGCGCGAGCCGGCCTGCGTGCGGTGTCTGGACGACGACGCGGGGGCGCAGCCGGGTGGCCGCGAAGACGGCGGCCTCCTGATCGGCGACGAGCCGTCCCCCGTCGATGGTGACCACCTGGTCGGCGATCCGCGCTGCCTCCGCCGCGTCGTGCGAGGTGACGAGCACGGCACCGCCCTGGGCGGCGTAGCCGCGCAGCATTCCGTGGAGCCAGGCCGTCTCGCGCGGGGAGAGGTCGCGGGCGGGCTCGTCGAGCACGAGCGAGTGCGGGTCGCCGAGCAGGGCCGCGGCGAGGCCGAGACGCCGGTCCATGCCGCGCGAGAAGCCGCCGAGGCGCTGGTCGGCCAGTCCGCTCAGACCGACGACCTCCAGCACCTCCTCCGCGCGCTCGGCGGGCACTCCGGCGGCGGCGCTGAGCATGCGCAGATGGCCGCGCGCGGTGCGGCCGGGGTGCCCCGGCACGTCGCCGAGCAGGACGCCGACCTCGCGAGTGGGGTGCGCGACCTGGTCGAGGGGGCGCCCCCGGAAGAGGGCGACGCCGCGCCCGGGGTCGAGCCGCAGCATGAGCCGCAGCGCGCTCGTCTTGCCCGCCCCGGGCTCGCCGAGCAGGACCGTGACGCGGCCGGGGCGGGCCTCGAAGGTCAGATCGTCGACGACGGGGGGTCGGTTGCGACGGGGAACGCTGGTCAGTCCGATGGCCTGGATCATGGACTCTCCGCGGGACGACGGGCGCGGACGGGAGGTACCGCAGCACCGTAACCCGCACTGTCCGATTTGCCCCGCAATGTTCATTTATGGGGCGCGAGGATCACCCCTGCGGGCAGCGTCTCCCACCCCCGCGGAACCGCCCGGTCAGGCCTCCGGGCGCAGCATGGGCGGGTTGAGCAGGGTCGCCCCGCCGGCGCGGAAGAGCTGGGCCGGACGGCCGCCCTGCCGTGTCGTCGTACCGCCGGTCGGCACCAGGAACCCCGGCGTGCCGGTGACCTTGCGGTGGAAGTTGCGGGGGTCGAGGGCGACACCCCACACCGCCTCGTACACCCGGCGCAGCTCGCCGACGGTGAACTCCGGCGGGCAGAAGGCGGTGGCCAGCGAGGAGTACTCGATCTTCGAGCGGGCGCGCTCGACCCCGTCGGCGAGGATCCGGGCGTGGTCGAAGGCGAGCGGCGCGGCCTGCTCGTCCTCGCGCCCGTAGCCGTCCTGGTCCAGCAGCTCGTCCACCGGCGCCCAGCGCACGCTGCGCGCGTCGCCGCCGGGCCGCGGAGCCGGCAGGTCGGGGGCGAGGGCCAGATGGGCCACGCTGACCACGCGCATCCGGGGGTCACGCTTGGGGTCGCCGTAGGTGGCCAGTTGTTCCAGATGCGCGGCGTTGAGAACGGCCGGCCCCTCCGGGTCCGCGGCGTGCAGACCGGTCTCCTCGACGAGTTCCCGGGCGGCGGCCGTGGCCAAGTCCTCGTCGGCCCGGACGAATCCGCCCGGCAGCGCCCACCGCCCCTGGTAGGGCGGCTCACCGCGGCGAACCGCCAGCGCGCACAGCGCGTGCCGGCGCACGGTGAGCACGACCAGGTCGACGGTGACGGCGAAGGGCGGGAAGGCCGACGGGTCGTAGGGCATGAAGCGATCATAGTCGTCTGCTTGACGATAAACAGGGTCTTGCCAACCGCCGGGGACGAGCCCCTGGGGGGATCTCTCCCCCGACCCCTCGCCCGGTCCGGCGGTCATGCCGTTTCACACCCCCAACTGCAGCCCGTCGGCCGCTTCCTCCACCATGCCCAGCCCGAGCCTGCTGACGCGGACGGCGAACGGCTGCTCGGCCACGCGCAGCCCGGTCAGCCTCAGCGCCCCCAGCGGCGCCGCGCGCGGCGGCCTGACCGTGACGCTGCCCGCCGGGACGTCCGGGCGGATCCCGGCGAGCGCGGTCAGCATCAGCACGGCGCCGGCCGCGGCGACCGCAGCCGGGCGGCAGGCCGCCGGATGAGGCAGCGGCACGCTGCCGGCCGTGCGCTGCTCCCCCGCATACATCTCGGGCAGCCGGTGGCCGAACCATTCGGCGGCGTCGAACACGCCACGGACCAGCCCGCCGGCCTCCTTCTCATGGCCGGCCGCCGCCAGCCCGGCCACCGCCACGGCCGTCTCGTGCACCCGCACGGCCCCGCCCCGGTGCCCGAACGGGTTGTACTCCGGTTCCTTCACGCCCAGGCTGCGCAGGCCCCAGCCGGAGTCGAGGGCGGGCCCGCCGAACAGCCGGGCCAGCTGTTCCGTCTGCACCGCATCGAGCAGCCCCGCGGCGTACGCGCCCGAGCCCAGCAGGCCGGTGTCCAGCAGATGGGCGGCGGCGCTGCCCAGCTGCGGTATCCGCCGCCCGTCGGGGGTGAGGGCGGCGAGCGGCCGGCCTCCCGACAGGTCGTCGGCCCAGAAATCCTCCCGGAACCGGCGCCGGAGGCCGGACGCCCACTGCCGCAGCGCCTCCGCTCCCGGCCTGCCGTACGCGTCCAGCAGGTCCGCGCCGAGCACCGCGGCCCGGTGCGCGTGAGCCTGCGTCTCGGCCCGGTACGGGCCGCCGGGCACCGGGTCGGCGAGGTAGCCGCCGGCCCCGGCGGCGGCCCTCAGCCAGCCCAGACAGCGCTCGGCGGCGGGCAGCAGCTGCTCCGTCTCCTGCTCGGCGAGCCCCCAGCGCCGCGCCTCGGCGAGGACGACGGGGAACAGCAGCGTCGCCTCAACGCCCGTGCAGCAGGGCGGCAGATGGGTGCCCGCGTGCCGCAGGGCGCCGGGGATCCGCCCCCGGTCGGGGCCGGGACCGGTCAGCTGGGTGCGCGCCAGGGTCCGCAACGTCCCGGCGGCGAGCCGGACGCCCAGGGGCAGCGTCATGCGCGCGGCCCACAGGGCCTCGGCGGGCGCGAGGTGGCCGCAGCGCCAGGGAGCGCCGGCGGCGAGGTGCAGGTCCCCCGGGCGGCCGGGGTCTCGGACGAGGAGCGCCCGAAGGTCGTCCAGACAAGCCGTCAGCAGCGGCGCGGCGCGGGGATCGTCCCCCTCGGCCACGGCCTCGCTCCAGGGCGGTGCCCCGCTCCGGCCACGCGGGGCTCCGGGGGCCGCCGCCCTGCCGGGGGCGTCCTGCCCGACCCGTAGTTCGATGCTGCGGCTCCCGCCGGGAGGCAGCCGTATCTGCCAGCAGAGCAGCCCGGCCGAGGCGAGCACGTCCTCGGGCGCCGGATCGGCCGTGACCACCGCGTGCGCGCCGCGGGCCGTCCAGCGCAGCCCGCAGGCGTGCACGTCGGCGGGCACCTCGGGACCGGCCGCCCCCGCGGCGACCGCGCCCAGCTCCGCGAGGTCGGTGCCCAGGGACACCTCGACGCCGAGTATGAGCTCGTGGCGGGCCGAACTGCGCAGGGTGATGCGTTCGACGCCCTCGGCGTCCCGCAGCCGTTCCACGGTGACGGCCGGGTCGGGCCCCTCGTCCGCCGCCGTGCGCACCGCGCCGACGAACCGGGCCCGGTCCGCGGCGGCCATCCGGCCCAGGACGGGCACCGGCTCGGCCCCGCCGACCTTCAGCAGGCACCGGGCCAGCAGCCGGCGCCCGCTGCGATAGAACCCTTCGAGCCCCTGCCCGGTGAGCTGGCCGTGCTCCCCGGAGATCGCCAGGGCGGGCAGCGCGACGCAGATCAACGCCTGGTGCACGGGGTACGGCCCGGCGGTCCGTGCGGCGCCGGCGCGCTGGGGCGCGGGCGGACGGCGGGTCGGGTGACCATGGGTGACATTGCCTCGGGTGACACTGCCTTGCACCTGTCTGCGCTCCCTGCGGACGTCACGGGCCGGACGACGGACGACGTTTGCGGGCCACTCAGGTGAACGGCGCCGGACCCGCCGAGGTCACGCCGGGTGTTCCGGGACCGCTCACTCGCGCCCCCGCGTTCCCCGCTGTCCCGTGCGCCGCCGGGTGCGCGGCCTCCCCGCGGGCGCGCCGGCCGCAGCTGCCGCACTGGGGCGGGTCGGGCCGCCGGGGCGTGCCGTCGCCCCCGGCCCCGTCGGGCCGCCGCGCCGGGCGGCACGGCGGGTCACGGCTGCCCCTTCCTCCGGTCGCGCCGGCCCCGGGGCCCGGGCCTCGGCGGCGTCGGGCCGCCCGGCGCCCGGCTTGTCG
>NZ_JBFAPH010000284.1:0-8135 GCF_040675635.1 Streptomyces sp. NPDC049577 | reverse complement strand
CGAGGGCGAGCATGCACAGGGGTGCGGCGATGAGGACGAAGAGGTCGTCGCGTTGGATGCGGAGGTTGTCGGCGATTTGGAAGGCGTCGGGTGCCCGGCGGCGAGGTCCTTGGCGGTGTGCAGGGCGTTGGAGGCCACGACGAGGTCGAATCCGCCTTCGGTCAGCCCCTGTTCGCACGGTTCGGTGTCGAGGTCGAAGAGGCGGTGATCGACGAAGTCGTAGGCGGCGAACCGGCGCTCGGAGCGGCTGAGGAAGACCGGCGAGACGTCGGTGAAGGTGTAGCGGGTCCGTTCGGGTGGCAGCAGGGGCAGCAGGGCGGCCGCGGCCCCGCCGGTGCCGCCGCCGATCTCCAGGACGCGCAGGGGGCGGTCGGCGGGCCAGCGGTCGACGATCTGCGTGAGCAGCGCCTGCATGAGCCGGTGGTGGAAGCGCTGCCACGGCGCCACGTCGTAGAACTGCTCCATCAGCTCGGCGCTACCGGTGGTCAGCAGCAGCTCCGTCGGCTCCTTGGCCCCGGCCAGCACCTCGCCGATGGAGTGGCCGGCCGACGAGCTCAGGCTGATCTCGGCCGTGTAGGCGGGGGCCTCACGGGTCTGCCGCAGCGCGATGTCCGCGAAACCGGTGTCCTGCGGGATGAGCCGCCACCGCCCGTCCTCCAGCCGTTCGGCGAGGCCGTGGCGGCGCAGGAGGGGCAGCAGGAGGTCGAAGAGCCGGCGGTGGTGGGGGCGGATGCCGGAGGCGGTGAGGTCGTTCGTGGTGAACGGTGCGGTGACGTCCGGCAGGATGCCGGCGAAGGCCGACGCGTAGCCGTGCGCGAGGCCCTCCTTGAGGCGCCGTGTCACCCGGCCGTAGTCCAGCTCGGACCAGGCGGCGCGCAACTCGGCGATGCGCGGTCCGGCGGCGGCGAGGATCTCGGACGGCGGGGGCAGGGGGGAGCGTGCCGCCGGCTCACCGGGGTGCGGCTGGGCGCGCATGACGGTGCCGTAGTGGCTGAGGACCGTGCCGCCCGGGTGCTCCACGCGGCGCAGCCGGCACCCTTCGAGGACGACGGCCACGGTGCCCGCCTCGTCGGTGATGGTGACGTCCCAGAAGACCTCCGTCGTGGTGCGGCCGCGTTCGCTCACGTGCACCAGGCCGGCGGGCGGGGGCGACTGCCAGACCCGCACGGAGTCCATCCCGGACGGCAGGTAGGAGCGCTGCGGCCGCAGCAGATCGGCGAGCAGGGGCATCCCGGCCTGGAGCGCCCCGTCGAGCAGGGACGGATGCACTTCGTAGCCGTCGGCCGGATCCCGGTGCCGGTAGGCGGCGAGGGTCTCGCCCACGCCGGTGTCGATCCATCGGAGGTTGCGGAAGGAAGGACCGTTGTCCAGTCCGGTCGCCGACAGGTTCTTGTAGATCTCCTCGTGTTCCAGGTGGCCGGTGCAGCGTGCGCGGACGGCCGGCAGGTCGAGGGGCGCGGGCCGCTCGCGCAGCAGCCGGCGTACCCGGCCCGTGGCGTGCCGGGTGGGCTCGCCGAGCAGGCCGTTGCTGCTGGTGATCACGACGGCGCCGTCGCGCGGGGACAGGGTGAGGTACAGGGTGACGCCGCCCGGGTTGTCCCACGGCACGGCGAGCAGGCGCGAGATCTCCAGGTGCTCGATCTCGGCGGGGGCGCCGAGCACGCGCCGGCCGGCCGCGAGCGCCATCTCGACGTAGGCGGTGGCGGGCCAGACGACCGATCCGCCGATGCGGTGGTCCTGCAGCCAGGGGATGAGCACGGTCTCGATGGGGCCGCGCCAGGTCGGGTCGTGCAGCGGTGGCAGCCGGTCGCCGAGCAGCGGGTGGTCCACGCCGCCGTCGCCCGGAGTCCCGGACCAGGCTCCCGGTGATCCGCTCCAGTGGCGTTCGCGCTGCCAGGGGTAGGCGGGCAGGTCGGTGACGCGGCCGGGGACGGGGAAGTGGGCGTCCCAGTCGAGGTGCGCGCCGGCGGCGGCCAGGGCGGCCAGGGCGGTGCGCACGTCGGCCGGCCCGTCACCGTCCTTGGTGAGGGTGGGGACGACGGCGACGGGCCCGCCCCGCTGCTGTGTCAGACGGCGCAGATAGGGCGCCAGGGCGGGATGCGGGCCGATGTCGAGGAACACGTCGTGGCCGGCGCCCAGCAGGTGTTCCACGGCGGGGGCGAACAGGACGGGCTCGCGCACGTTGCGCCACCAGTACGCGGCGTCGAGTCCGGTGCCGTCGACGGGGGCGCCGGTGACGGTGGAGACCATGGGGACGGACACGGCCGAGGGTTCGAGCCCCCGCAGTGCGTCTTTCAGCGGCTGCTCGACCGGATCCATGGCCGCGCTGTGGAACGCGTAGTCGACGTCGAGCAGCGTGCAGGCGACGCCCTGCCGGGTCTGCGCGTCCCGCAGTGCGGCGAGTTCGTCCCGCGGGCCGGAGACGGTCACGTCGCGCCCGGTGTTGACGCAGGCGACGTGCAGGCCGGGGTGCGGCCGGAGGGCCTCCTCCGCCTGTTCGCGCGGCAGCGACAGGGCGGCCATGCCGCCGTTCCCGGCGGTCGCGGCCTGGGCCCGGCCGCGGGCGGCGATCACCCGTGCCGCGTCCCGGAGGGAGAGCGCCCCGGCCACGTGGGCGGCCGCGATCTCGCCCACGCTGTGGCCCACCACGGCCGCCGGCCGTACGCCCCGCCGCCGCAGGGTCTCCGTCAGGGCGACCTGGACGACGAACAGCAGCGGCTGGCCGACCTCCGTGGCGCCCATCCGGGACGCGAAGGCCGGATCGGTGAGCGCGGCCGCCGCCGACCAGCCCGTCAGCGGCGACAGCTCGGCGTCGACGCGCTCCACGGCCTCCCGGAACACCGGATCGGCGGACAGCAGGTCCGCTGCCATTCCGGCCCACTGCGCGCCGTTGCCGGAGAACGCGAAGACGATCCGGCCGCGTGCCGTGCAGTCGCTCACCGCGGCGCCGTCCGGCGGGCTCTGTGGCTCCTCCCGCTCCTCCTCGGTTTCGTGCTGCTGCCCGGTCTGCCCGGTCTGTGCGGCCGGGGCGAGTCGCGCGGCCAGAGCGGTGAGGCGTTCGGCCGCCTGGGCGGGCTGCGCGGCGACCACGGCCGCGCAGTGCGGATGCCGGCCGCGCCGCAGACTGGCCGTGTACGCGAGGTCGTAGAACTCGTCCGTACCCGCCACCGCCATACGGTCCGCCATGCGGCCCACGGCCGCCGCCAGTGCGTCCCGCGACCGTGCGGACACCACGACCGGTCGCTCGCCGCCGGCCGGTGCACTGGGGCGGCCGGCGACCGGCGGGGCGGGCACCAGGACGACGTGCGCGTTCGCGCCGCCGAAGCCGAAGGAGTTCACGCCCACCGCGCTGTGCTCGCCGACGGTCACCTCGATGACGTCCGTCGCCGGGGCGAGCCGCAGAGCGGCGAAGTCGACGTGCGGGTTGGGCGATGAGATGTGCAGGGTGGGCGGGATGACACCGTGCCGCAGCACGAGCAGCGCCTTGAACAGTCCCGCCATGCCGGAGGCGGGTTCCAGGTGGCCGAGATTCGACTTGACGGACCCGATCGGCAGCGCGTCGCGCGTCCGGCGGACACCCAGGGCCCGTCCGATGGCCTCCACCTCGACCGGATCCCCCGCCGGGGTGCCCGTGCCGTGCGCCTCCAGGTACGCGAGGTCGTCCGGCTCGATGCCCGAGCGCGTGTACACGTCCCGCAGGAGCGCCTCCTGCGTCTCCCTGCGGGGCAGGGCGAGCCCCGGAGTGCGTCCGTCGCTGTTGGCCCCGCTCCCGGCGATCACCGCGTGCACGCGGTCGCCGTCCGCCAGCGCGTCCGCCAGCGGCTTGAGCAGCACCATGCCGCCGCCCTCCGCCCGCACGTACCCGTCGGCGTCCGCCGCGAACGACCGGCAGCGGCCCGTCGGCGACAGCATCGACGCCTGCGAGAACCCCACGTAGTGATACGGGTTGAGCAGCAGGTTCACCCCGCCGACGAGCGCACTGCCGCACGCGCCCGACAGCAGCGACTGGCACGCCTGCACCAGCGCCACGAGCGACGACGAACACGCGGTGTCCACCGCCAGGCTCGGCCCGTGCAGGTCCAGGCAGTGCGAGATCCGGTTCGCGGCGATCGACGATGCCGAGCCGGACATCGTGTACGCGTTGACGCCCTCCGCGGACAGGAATTGCAGCGCGCCGTAGGAGTTGTCGCAGATGCCGACGAACACGCCGGTGTCCGTGCCGGACAGGGCGTCCGGCGCGATGCTCGCGTCGTCGCACGCCTCCACCGCGAGCTCCAGCAGCAGCCGCTGCTGCGGATCCATCTGGCCCGCCTCCTTCGGCGAGATGCCGAAGTAGGCGGCGTCGAAGCCGGTGACGTCCCCCAGGAATCCGCCCGCCGCCGTGTAGCTCTTTCCGGGTCGCGGCATCGTCGGGTCGACGAAGCGGACCGGATTGAAGCGGTCGGGAGGCACTTCCGTGATGAGATCACGGCCCTCGTACAGGGCGTCCCACAATCCATGGAGATCCGAAATCCCACCGGGAAGGCGGCAGGAGGCACCGACGATGCCGATCAGTCCATCCGTTCCGCACCGCATGGCTTGCCGCCCTTCCCCCGGGGTTCGACCGCTCTTATGGCTCACCCTCGGGGTGGGGCGTAAAACGGACACTAACTCTTACGTATGAGTCGTACGAATGGCTTCGCGAATACCGGCAGTTGTGGTTGCTACCCGGTGCTTCTGATGGTGGCTATGAAGCCCGCCCACGCAGTGGGGGAGATCGATAGGCTCACGCCGGCGCCGGAGCGCTTGGAGTCGCGTATGTGGACGCGGCGAGGTGACAACGCGACTTCGACGCACTCCGCGCCTTCGCCATCGCTGTGACTGGACTTGAACCACGTGAGTTCGGTGCTCATAGGTCTTCCGCCAACTTTCCGATGAACTGGGTCGATTCCTCGAAGCTCAATGCGTGAAATCGAATGAGGTCATGGCGAGTCGAGAGGGCGCTCACCGTCTTCGGGTCGGTGTGCAGAATGCTGGTCCCCTGACCCTCCACGTAGGCGTAGTGCTTGTGCTGATCGGTCTCCAGAACGATCAGTGATCCGCCGAGCGCGATGGTGGGTGCGGAGCCGATGGGAAGCACCTGGACACAGACGTTCTGCAACTCGCCTGCTTCGACGAGGTGGTGAAGCTGCCGCCGCATGACTTCCCGGCCGCCCACCTGGCTGCTCAAGGCCGCTTCGTAGATGATGAAGGTGAACAGCGTGGCGGGCCTCTGACGCATCGTCTCCTGACGCATCAGCCGCGCCTGGATTCGTTCCTCGGCCGTCTCGTCGTCCACGGGCGGCCAGAATGTGCTGATCAGCTGGCGCGCGTACTCCTTGGTCTGCAGCAGGCCGGGAATGAGCAAGGGCTGATAGGCGTGGATGGCGATCGCCTCCGCCTCGACGGCCAAGTAGTCCTGCACGCGACTGGGGAACTTTTCCGGTTGCAGGTACCCCGCGCCCGCGACCAGCTTCCCCACCGCGCCGCACATCTCGTCCGCGATCTCCAGGACGCGCAGCGCCGGCTTGCGGCGTCCCTGCTCCATGGACTTGATCGACTCGTACTCGTACCCGGCCTCCTCGGCCAGTTGCTCCCGGCTGATGCCCGCGTGCGTACGCCAGAGCTTGATCTGGTTTCCGCAGTAGCGCCACGCCATGGGTGGCTGAGAGGTCTCGTTCGTCATAGGCCCCCGCCTCTCGGAGAAGGGGTACGGACGCGGTCCGTACCCTCGTCGCTACTCGCGACGATAGGTCGCGACCAGCACCCTTCAGGCCATGCTCAGCCACATTCCCCCATACGTTGGCTGGTGCCTCCCCCGGCACCCGCGCAGCGTCGCCCGTTCCCGCTTTCTCCTGCGTGAGCAGGCCCGCTCCTGGTGCCTGCCCGACGACGCCGCCGAGACGGCCGTCCTGCTGCTCAGCGAGCTGATGACGAACGCCTGCACGCACGGGCGGACCGCATCGCCCGGCCGTGAGGTCAGTGCCCGGTGCCTGCTCCGGGACGGCCGGCTGCGGATCGAGGTGTCGGACCCCGGGGACGGAGTCCCCCGCGTGCGGCGCGCCACGTCCGAGGACGAGAGCGGGCGCGGCCTCGCGCTCGTCGCCGCGCTCGCCGACGCCTGGGACGCGCAGCCCCGCGCACATGGCACCGGCAAGACCGTCTGGTGCGAACTGGCCATCTGACGGCTGTTTGACGATCGTCACCAGAGTGGCCCATCTCTCCAATACCCGTTCGATGGACGTGCACTCCATTTACACCGGAAAATCCACTATTTAGGTGAACGTCCCGAGCGTATGTGTGGCGGGCAGTCGCCTGCGGCAAGGTCACCAAATAGGCCGGTGGTGCCACATCGGCGGGGCCCTGGGTAGTTGGGGAGTGCTGCGATGACCACTTCGGATTCCGTGCAGAGCTGTCCGTTCCGACACGACGAAGCCCTCGATGTCGATCCCTTCATGACCCGCCTGCGAAAGGAGGCACCGATCGCCCGCGTACGCATGCCGTACGGAGAGGGCGAATGCTGGCTTGTGACCCGCTACGAAGACGTACGGACGGTCACCTCCGACCGTCGTTTCAGCCGGGCCGCGCTGATCGGGCGCGACTTCCCGCGCATCACGCCGATGCCGATCGCGCAGTCGGAGGCCATCAACCTGATGGACCCGCCGGCGCTGAACCGGCTGCGGCGCCTGGTGGTGAAGGCGTTCAGCAACGCGCAGGTCGACGAGTTGCGGCCGCACACCCAGCGCACGGTCGACGAGCTGCTGGACAACATGGTCGAGGACGGCGCGCCGGCGGACGTGGCGCACCACCTGGCGGCGCAGTTGCCGCTCACGACGATCTGCGAGCTGCTGGACGTGCCGTGGGGCGACCGCCCGAAGCTGCGCGGCTGGGCGATGGCCATGATGTCCATGGCCGCCGCCGACAAGACCACGGCGGCCGAGGCGAAGGCCGGCCTGCGGGCGTACTTCGCCGAGCTGACCGCCGAGCGGCGGCGCCGTCCGGGTGACGACCTGCTGAGCGCGCTGGCCACGGCGCGGGTGGGTGACGACGTGCTCGACGAGCACGAGATGGCCGTCATGGGCATGCTGCTGCTCGTCACGGGGCACGACACCAGCACCTACATGATCTGCAACATCATCTACACCCTGCTGACCCACCCCGAGCGGCTGGCGCAGCTGCGGGCCCAGCCCGATCTGCTGCCCCAGGCCATCGAGGAGCTGCTGCGGTACATCCCGTTCCGCCAGGGGGTGGGCATTCCCCGCGTCGCGCTGGAGGACGTGGAGTTCGACGGGGTCACCATCAAGGCCGGCGACACGGTCCATGTCTCCTACCTGACCGCCAACCGCGACGAGCTCGCCTACGACCGTGCCGACGAGCTCGACTTCGAGCGGACCAACCCCGCTCCGCACATGACCTTCGGCTACGGCATGCACCACTGTCTCGGGGCCCACCTGGCGCGCATGGAACTGCAGACCGCCATCGGCACCCTGCTCACCCGTTTTCCCGAACTGCGGCTGGCCGTACCGGCGGAGGAGGTGAAGTGGAACACCGTCTCCATCTGGCGCTATCCACTCGCCCTGCCGGTCGCTTGGTAAGGAGCCGACATGGCAACACTGTGCAGACCGGCCATCGCGGTCCCGGAGTACGTCATCACGCGCGAGCAGACGCTGGAGCTCGCGCGCACCCTGCACGCCGACCACCCCCAGCTGCCGCTCGCGCTGCGGCTGATCGGCAATACGGGCGTGCAGACCCGGCACCTCGTGCAGCCGATCGAGGACACGCTGAAGCATCCGGGGTTCACCGTGCGCAACGCGCGGTACGAGCGGGAGGCGAAGGCGCGCGTGCCCGACGTGGTGCGGCGGGCCCTGGACCACGCGGAGGTGACGGTCCGCGACATCGACATGATCGTGTACGTCTCCTGTACGGGCTTCATGATGCCGTCGATGACCGCGTGGCTGATCAACACGATGAACTTCCGCAACGAGACGCGGCAGCTGCCGATCGCCCAGCTGGGCTGCGCGGCGGGGGGTGCGGCCATCAACCGCGCCCATGACTTCTGCATGGCTTACCCGCAGGCGAACGTGCTGATCGTCGCGTGCGAGTTCTGCTCGCTGCTC
>NZ_JBFAPH010000283.1:0-8163 GCF_040675635.1 Streptomyces sp. NPDC049577 | reverse complement strand
AACGCCCGCCGCACCGGCGACCAGTCCCACGTCGACGACGAAATGAAATGATGCAGCGACTGCTCCGCCGCCTGCCCCCCGATCAACGCCGCGATATTCCGGATCGACTTCCTGCCCTGCGCACCCAGCAGACCCCGCACATACGCCTCACCCCGCCGCCGCTGATCACTGCGCGGCAACGACGCGAACAACACCGCACACAACTCCGCCAGCACCACATCCTGCGTCTCCAGACCGGCCGATGCATGATGCCGCCGCTGTTCGGCCCTCGTGTACAGAGCAACACCACTCATCGAAATCCCCCACTCTCCGCTCGCACGGATCCGCTGGTTATGGCTGCTCTACAACGGTGCGGGTCGAGGCCCCTCCGGGCACAGGTGCGCAGCGCACCCGAGTGGGCCCTCGGATGGTGGTCCCACCACCACCCCGGGCCGTCCGGCCGCCGCCCGGGTCCCGGACGCGGGGATTTCGCTGTGCCGGGGCCACCACCGGTTCCCCGGCGGCCCGCCCCGCGGTACGGAGGGCTCCGGCGGCGGGCCCGCGCGCTTGTCGGCGGTCCGCCGCCCGGTCGGCGCGGGGTTACGGATACGGTGGTGCAGTACGTCCGCGACGAGGGCAGAGTAGGCATGCACATTGTGATCATGGGGTGCGGGCGCGTGGGCTCGGCCCTGGCGCAGACCCTGGAGCAACAGGGCCACACGGTGGCCGTGGTCGACCAGGACCCGACGGCGTTCCGCCGTCTGGGCTCCGGGTTCGGCGGCCGCCGGGTGACGGGTGTCGGTTTCGACCAGGACACCCTGCGCGAGGCCGGGATCGAGGAGGCCGGCGCGTTCGCCGCCGTGAGCAGCGGCGACAACTCGAACATCATCGCGGCCCGGGTGGCGCGCGAGATGTTCGGCGTGGAGAACGTGGCGGCCCGCATCTACGACCCGCGCCGCGCCGAGGTCTACCAGCGGCTCGGCATCCCGACCGTGGCCACCGTGCGGTGGACGGCGGACCAGATGCTGCGGCGGCTGCTGCCGTCCGGCGCCGAGCCGCTGTGGCGCGACCCCAGCGGCGGGGTGCAGCTCGCCGAGGTGCCCGTGTCCCCGGCGTGGGTGGGCCACAAGGTGAGCGTGCTCCAGGAGGAGACCGGCGTGCGGGTGGCGTTCATCACCCGGCTGGGCGAGGCGATGCTGCCGGTGTCCTCGACGGTGTTGCAGGAAGGCGATCTGGTGCACGTGATGATGCGCACCGACGAGGTGGAGCAGGTCGAGGCGGCCTTCGCCCAGGGCCCCGAGGAGGGTCACCGATGAGGGTTGCCATTGCCGGGGCCGGCGCCGTCGGCCGTTCGATCGCCGGCGAGCTGCTGGAGAACGGGCACGAGGTCCTGCTCATCGACAAGGCCCCGTCGGCCATCTCCGTGGAGCGGGTGCCGCTGGCGGAGTGGCTGCTGGCCGACGCGTGCGAGATCACCTCGCTGGACGAGGCGGCGCTGCAGCGCTGCAACGTGGTCATCGCGGCGACCGGTGACGACAAGGTCAACCTGGTCGTCTCGCTGCTCGCCAAGACCGAGTACGGAGTGCCGCGGGTCGTGGCCCGGGTGAACAACCCCAAGAACGAGTGGCTCTTCAACGAGTCCTGGGGCGTCGACGTGGCCGTCTCCACGCCGCGCCTGATGTCCGCGCTGGTCGAGGAGGCCGTGAGCGTCGGCGACCTGGTGCGTCTGCTGCGCTTCAGCCAGGGCGACGCGAACCTGGTGGAGCTCACCCTGCCGCCGGAGGCCGCGCTGGCCGGCACCCGCGTCGGCGACGTGGAGTGGCCCGAGGACACCTCGCTGGTCACCATCATCCGCGGCAACCGCGTCCTGACCCCGAACAAGGAGGACGCGCTGGAGGCGGGCGACGAGCTGCTGTTCGTCGCGGCCCCGGCCCGCGAGGAGCAGCTGGAGGACCTGCTGTCGGTGCGCCGCGAGGACGCGACGGACTGAGGTCACCGCGTACGGCACGGAAGGGGCCCCGGGAGAGTTCTCCCGGGGCCCCTTCCGTGCCGCGGTCCGTGCCGCGTGGCTACGTCTCGGCCGTGGCCTTGGCCTCGCGCTCGGCGGCCTCGGCCGCCTCCATCTCCGCGAAGACGTCGATCGGCGGCGGCGCCTTGGCCAGGAAGATCCAGGTCAGATAGACGGAGAGCAGCATCGGCGGGATGCCCAGGATCACCTTGACCCAGCCGAGCGAGGTTGCGTCACCCCACCAGTAGAGCGGGAAGAGGATCGCCGACTTGGCGAGCAGGATCAGCCCCCAGGCCCAGCTGGCCTTGGTGTAGGCGACCTTGCGGCCGGGGTTGCGGGTGCGCCAGGAGAGGTTCTCCTTGAACACCGGGCCCAGGATCAGGCCGAGCAGCGGGAACCCGGCGAGCGACGAGACGATGTACGCCACGGCCAGCCCGAGGGTGTAGAGCATGCCCGGCAGGTAGAAGTTCTTGGCGTCGCCGGACATCATCGCGAAGACCGCGCCGAAGGCGACCCCGAAGACGCCGCCGAAGGCGTGCTTGAGGGTGTCCCGGCGGGCGAGCCGGGCGAGTCCGAGGGCCAGGGACAGGGCGAGCGCGGCGATCGCCGCAAGGTGGATGTCCCGCTTGATCGTGTAGAACGCCACGAACACCAGACCGGGGACGGTGGTCTCCACCATGCCCCGCACTCCGCCGAACGCCTCGAAGAGGGCGGCCTCGGTGGCCGCGCGCGAGTCGGCCGGAGCCGCCTGGGGGCCCCTGGGGCCGGCGGGCTTGTCGAGAGACGTCAACGGCTACTCCTGTCCGAGCGGTCGGAGTTCGTATCGGGGATTGAACAGCACCCTCCGGCCGCGGCTCATGGAGATCCGGCCGGAGGCGATCAGCTTACGGCCGGGCTCTATACCGGCGATGGAGCGGCGCCCCAGCCAGACCACGTCGAGCGCGGCGGAGCCGTCGAAGAGCTCGGCCTCCAGCGCGGGCACCCCGGCGCGCGGCCGCAGCGTGACGGTCCGCAGCGTGCCGGCGACCTTGACGACCTGGCGGTCGCCGCAGTCGCATATGGGGGTGGCGCCCGTGGCCTCGGCGTCCTGCTGGAGCTCGGCGTGGTGCAGCTCCTCCTGCGAGGAGGAGAGCCGGTCGAGCATCCGGCGGAACCGGCCGGTCGGCTTCTCGGGACGAGATTCGGAGCTCATGAAACCAGCGTAGCGGCACCTTGCGGGCGCACCTCGCGCCCGATCACAGCTCGAACCGGTACCCCATTCCGGGTCACAGCTCGAACCGGTACCCCATTCCCGGCTCCGTGATGAAGTGCTTCGGATGTGAAGGATCCTGCTCCAATTTCCTCCGCAGCTGCGCCATGTACACCCGCAGGTAGTTCGTCTCCGTCCCGTACGACGGCCCCCAGACCTCCTGGAGCAGCTGCTTCTGGCTCACGAGACGCCCCGTATTGCGGACCAGTACCTCCAGCAGATGCCACTCGGTCGGCGTGAGCCGGACATCGCGGCCGCCGCGGTTGACCTTCTTCGCCGCGAGGTCGACCGTGAAGACGTCCGTCTCGACGATCGCGTCGTCGCCGGCGGCCGACGCGCCCGTCGGCTCCGCGCGCCGCACCGCGGCCCGCAGGCGGGCGAGGAGCTCATCCATGCCGAAGGGCTTGGTGACGTAGTCGTCGGCGCCGGCGTCGAGGGCCTCGACCTTCTCGTCGGAGGTGTGGCGGGCGGAGAGGACCAGGATCGGGACCCGGGTCCAGCCGCGCAGGCCCTTGATCACCTCCACGCCGTCCATGTCCGGCAGGCCGAGGTCGAGGACGACCACGTCGGGGTGGCGGGCGGCGGCGAGCTGGAGTGCCGTGGCGCCGTCGGGCGCGGCGTCGACCTCGTACTTCCGCGCCTTGAGGTTGATCACGAGGGCGCGGACGATCTGCGGCTCGTCGTCCACCACGAGCACCCGGTTCATGCGGCATCCACCTCTGCTGTTCGTGCGGGCCCCGTCTCGGGGCCCGGGGTCCTGGGGTTCTTGGGGGTCACGTCGTGGCCTGCGCCGGGAGGTCCGGGACGACCCGCGCGACGCCCGCGGCGGCCCGCAGCGTCAGGACCATGGTCATGCCGCCGCCGGGGGTGTCCTCGGCCGTCAGCGTGCCGCCCATGGCCTCGGCGAAGCCGCGGGCGACCGCGAGGCCGAGGCCGACCCCGGCGCCGCGCGGCGCGTCGCCGTAGCGCTGGAAGGGCTCGAAGATGCGGTCCTTGGCGCTGTCGGGGACGCCGGGCCCGGTGTCGGCGACGCGGAGCTCCACGCGGTCGCCCAGGGCGCTGGCGGAGACCAGGACCGGCATGCCGTCGGGGCTGTACTTGACGGCGTTCTCGACGATGTTGGCGACGCTGCGCTCCAGCAGCCCGGGGTCGACGGCGACCATCGGCAGGCTCTCGGGGATGTCGAGGCCGACGCTGCCCTCGGGGACTCCCCCCAGGGCCATCGGGACGACCTCGTCGAGGTCGATCTCCCTGATCAGGGGGGTGACGGTGCCGGTCTGGAGGCGGGACATGTCCAGCAGATTGCCGACCAGGTGGTCGAGGCGGTCGGCGCCGTCCTCGATGCCGGCCAGCAGCTCGGCCTCGTCCTCGTCGGACCAGGCGACGTCGTCCGAGCGCAGGGAGCTGACCGCGGCCTTGATGGCGGCGAGCGGGGTGCGCAGGTCGTGGCTGACTGCGGCCAGCAGAGCGGTGCGGATGCGGTTGCCCTCGTCCAGCTGCCGGGCCCGCTCGGCCTCGCCCACCAGGCGCTGCCGGTCGAGGACGACCGCGGCCTGCGCGGCGAAGGCGGCCAGGACGCGCCGGTCCTCCGCGGGCAGCACCCGGCCGGAGAGCGCGAGGGCCATGTTGTCGCCGACCGGCATGTCGACGTCCGCCTCCTCGGGCCGCTCCAGGGGGCGCCCCGAGGCGGTGACGACGCTGCACACGGGCGTCCACGGCTCGGCGGGCCCGGAGCGCTCCAGCAGGGCCACCGACTCCATGGCGAAGGTCTCCCGGACCCGTTCCAGCAGCGAGCCGAGGCTGTTGTCGCCGCGCAGGACGCTGCCGGCGAGGAAGGAGAGGATCTCGGACTCGGCGCGCAGCCGGGCCGCCTGATGGGTGCGGCGGGCGGCGAGGTCCACCACGGACGCCACGGAGACCGCGACCACCACGAAGATCACGATGGCGATGATGTTCTTCGGATCGGTGATCGTCCACCGGTGGACCGGTTCGACGAAGTAGTAGTTCAGCAGCAGGGAGCCGAAGGCGGCCGAGGCGAGGGCGGGGAGCAGTCCGCCGAGCAGGGCCGCGGCCACCGTCATGCACAGGAACAGCAGCATGTCGTTGGCCAGCCCGAGCTCGGGCCCGACGGTCGTCAGCAGCAGGCTGAGCAGCGCGGGGCCCGCCACACCGGCGAGCCAGCCGGCCGTGAGGCGGCCGCGGCCCAGCCGGGCGCCGCGCGCCACGGGCAGCCCGCGGCCCTTGGCGACCTCCTCGTGCGTGACGATGTGCACGTCCAGGTCGGGGCCGGAGTCGCGGGCGACCGTCGCCCCGACGCCCGGCCCGAAGACGTACTGCCAGGTCTTACGGCGACTGGAGCCCAGCACGATCTGCGTCGCGTTCACCCCCCGCGCGAATTCGAGCAGCGACGCCGGGACGTCGTCTCCTATGACGTGGTGGAACGTGCCGCCGAGGTCCTCGACGAGGGTGCGCTGGACCGCCAGCTCCTTGGGCGAGGCCGAGGTCAGGCCGTCGCTGCGGGCGATGTAGACGGCGAGGATCTCGCCGCCGGCGCCCTTGGCGGCCATGCGCGCGGCGCGGCGGATGAGGGTGCGGCCCTCGGGGCCGCCGGTGAGGCCGACGACGATGCGTTCCCGCGCCTGCCAGATCGTGGAGACGTCGTGCTCGGTGCGGTACTGCCGCAGGTACTCGTCGACCCGGTCGGCCGTCCACAGCAGGGCGAGCTCGCGCAGCGCGGTGAGGTTGCCGGGGCGGAAGTAGTTGGAGAGGGCGGCGTCGACCTTGTCGGGCTTGTAGATGTTGCCGTGCGCCATGCGGCGGCGCAGGGCCTGCGGGGACATGTCGACCAGCTCGATCTGGTCGGCGCGGCGCACGACCTCGTCGGGGACGGTCTCGCGCTGCCGCACGCCGGTTATCGACTCGACGACGTCGCCGAGCGACTCCAGGTGCTGGATGTTGACGGTGGAGACGACGTCGATGCCGGCCTGGAGCAGCTCCTCGACGTCCTGCCAGCGCTTGGTGTTGCGGGAGCCGGGGACGTTGGTGTGGGCCAGCTCGTCGACGAGCGCGACGGCCGGGCGGCGGGCCAGGACGGCGTCCACGTCCATCTCGGTGAAGCGGGAGTCGCGGTAGACGATCTCCCGGCGGGGCACCTCCTCCAGGCCGTGCAGCATGACCTCGGTGCGGGGCCGGCCGTGGTGCTCCACGAAGGCCACGACGACGTCGGTGCCGCGCTCCACGCGGCGGTGCGCCTCCGACAGCATGGCGTGGGTCTTGCCGACGCCCGGTGCCGCGCCGAGATAGATGCGAAGGTTGCCGCGTCCCATGGCCCCATTGTCTTTCGGTCCCGCGACGGTGCAGCACCGTCGCGCTTTGTCGACCTTACGGCCACGCTTTCGGACATTTGGTGCAGAGGTCCGCCTGACGTCAGGTATTGACGCGGTCCTGACGCCTCTCTCCGGAGGATGGACCCATGGCCGATGTACTCATCACCCACACCTCCGGACTCGACGCGGCCGCCCTGGGGGCGGTCCGGGACCTGCTGGACGAGGCGTTCGACGGCGATTTCTCCGACGCCGACTGGGACCACACCGTGGGCGGCATGCACGTCCTGGTGTGGTCGGACGGCCTGCTCGTCGCCCACGGCTCGCTGGTCCAGCGCCGGCTGCTGCACGGCGGGCACGCGCTGAGCGCCGGGTACGTCGAGGGTGTGGCGGTCCGCGCGGGCCACCGCCGCCGGGGCCACGCCTCGGCCGTGATGGACGCCCTGGAGGGCGTGCTGCGCCGGGGCGGCTACCGGCTCGGCGCGCTGGGCGCGGCCGACGAGGCGGTGCCGCTGTACACGGGGCGCGGCTGGCGGCCGTGGCGCGGGCCGACGTCCGTGCTCGCCCCGACGGGCGTGCGGCGTACGCCGGAGGAGGACGGAAGCGTCTTCGTCCTCCCCGTGGACGCGGCGCTGGACCTGGACGGGGAACTGACCTGCGACTGGCGGCCGGGGGACGTCTGGTAGTCCTGCGGTCCGGAAGTCCTGGGGTCCGGAAGTCCTGGTGGCCCGGGCTACGCGGCGCGCTGGGGCGCGCGCAGCAGCTCGGCCAGGCCCTGCCGGGTGGCGGCGACGATCACCCGGTCCTCCGGCCGGAACACGTACCCCGGATGCAGGTCCCACAGCAGCCCGAGCCGGGTCGCCTCCGGTCCCTCCTCGGCCGTGCCGAGGTCCAGCGCCAGGACCCGCCAGGCGCCCGGGGAGAACACCTCGGCGACCCTGCGTCCCTCCAGGGCCGCGTGGCCCGCCACTTCCAGCGCGGCGATCAGTATCACCTTGCGCTCCACCGGGATCGCCCCCAGGATCTGACGCCCCATCATCGCCCCGGCGAAGGCGGGCGCGACCAGCGACGAGACGCTGCGGCTGCGGGTCCACGCCTGCGGGTGCGAGTCGCGCAGCGTCCGGTAGACGGCGCTCGCGAACCGGTCCTCGTACAGCCGCATGACCGCCCGGACCCCGGGATTGACCGAGCGGGCGTAGAGCACCGCCTCCAGGTTGGTGGTGTCGCTGCTGGTCAGGGCCAGCAGCGTGCGGCTGTCGCCGATCTTGGCGGCTTCCAGGACACCGTCCTCGGTGACGTCGCCGATGACGGTGGGCACCCGCAGGGAGCGGGCCAGGGCGATGCCGCGCGCCTGCGGGTCGCGCTCGATGCAGACGACGGGGATGCCGAGTTCGCGCAGCCGGGCCAGGACCCGGGCGCCGACCTTGCCGAGGCCGAGCAGCACCACGTGCCCGGACAGCCCGTGCGGCGGCCGCCGCAGCGCCGAGGCGGAACGGAAGGTGCCGAGCCCCTCCAGGGCGGCGGCGACCAGCAGCGGCAGGAGCAGCAGACCCGTGAGGCCGGAGAGGAGCTGGAGGATCTGCCGGCCCAGCGGCTGACCGATC
>NZ_JBFAPH010000282.1:0-8165 GCF_040675635.1 Streptomyces sp. NPDC049577 | reverse complement strand
CCGCCGGGAGCGGATCCCGCGCCCGCGCCTCCCGCGCCCGGCGGGACCGGCGGCCCGGAGCCCGCCCCGCCGCCCGGCGACCGTTCCGACCCGCGTCCGCCCGGGCAACCCCCGGCCCCGCCACCGGCCCCTGCTCCCCGGCCCCCGGACCCGCAGCCACCGGCCCCTCCGCAGCCGCCGCAGCCTCCGCAGAAGCCGGCTCCCGCGCCGCCGTGGAAGTCCTGCCGCCACTACTCCGGGACCGCCCTCACGCAGTACGGCGACAAGGGGGACCGGGTACGCCAGGTGCAGTGCATCCTCAAGGCGCGCGGCTACGACATCGGCCCCCACGGGGTGGACGGCGACTTCGGCCCCGACACGCGCACGGCCGTCAAGCGCTTCCAGAAGGCGCACCACCTGGACGCCGACGGCCAGGTGGGCAAGGACACCTGGCCGGCGCTGCGCGGCTGAGGCGCGCGGCTCACCCGCGCAGGAAACCGTCCCCGTGCGCGGCGATGTGGGCCTCCAGGGCGCTGAGCGCCTTCTGGGTCGCCTCGGGCGTGCCCGATCCGCGCCGCTCGGCGTAGTAGGCCGCGCCGAGCTTCTTCAGCAGGTCGTTGCCGGCGCGCTGCTGCTGGACCTCGTCCACCTTCTGCTTGCCTTGGTTGAGGGCGCTCTGGGCCTGCTCCTTGGCCCGGCCGAGGAATCCCGCCATGTCTGCCTCCAAGCTCGGTGTCCGGTCAGTGTGCGGGACCGGCCCGTCCCGGGGGAGGCGTTCGCGGAAGCGTCACGCGATCGGGGCCACACCGCATCGGGCGCCGCCGGTCCCGCCTCTGCGGTATTCGCTCGGCGTCATCCCGTACGCCCGCTTGAAGGCGCGGCTGAAGACCGTCGCGTCGCAGAAGCCCCACCGTGCCCGGATCGTCGCCACGCTCTGCCCGGCCAGCACCGGATCGCCCAGGTCGGCCCGGCAGCGCTCCAGCCGCCGGGCGCGGACGTACCGGCTGACCGTCGAGTCCTCCTGGCGGAAGAGGTGGTGCAGATAGCGGACCGAGATGTGGTTCCCCCGGGCGATCCGTACCGGTGACAGGCCGGGGTCCATGAGATGGCCGTCGATGTACGCCTTGATCCCCCGGAGGAGGGCCGTCTGCCGCGACTCGGGCGAACCGCCGGCCGGACCGGCCGGACCGGTGAGGACGGCGAGTGCCAGATCGACCGCCGCACGCCCCAGCCAGCCCGCCTGCGAGGTGCCGGGTGCATCCGCGTCCTCCGCGAACCCTTCGAGGAGCTGGGCGAGGAGCACCGCCGGCCCGCTGTCCGCCGGCACCCTCCGCCCGGCCATGCCCCGCAGGACCTGCCGGGGGAGCGGCAGCGAGCCGTCGGGAAGGTGCAGGGCGATCGCCCGGGACGCCACGCCGGCGTCCATCAGCACGGCCGCCGCGAAGGACTCCGTGGCGTCCCACAGCACGAGATCCCCGGGGGCCAGCCGAGTGGCGCCGCGGGGGCCGCGCAGCATCAGGGGGCCGCCGGCCACCAGGACCAGCTGCCATGTCCCGTACACGGGAACGCCGGAGGCGGGCAGCGCGGGAAAACGCAGAACCGACAGGCGCGCGGACCCCAGCTCCAGCTCCACGGGAACCGTTCGCGCCCCGGCGAGTGCGGTCGTCATCCTTCCCCTCCCACGGCCTTCCGGCCGGAAGCGGCCGGGCAACGACCGTAGAACACAAGGGGATGGCGGGGCGTACCGCGCGTGATGGAGATGTCCGGTAAACCTCAGCGGTACCGGCGCCTCCCCCGCGTCCCGGGCGCCGGCGGATCAACCCGCGGACGCGGCCCCGCAGATCGGGGCCGTGCCGCCGTCCGTGACGAAGACGGCGTAGCCGTCGCAGCCGCCCGGGTGGTGGGAGAAGTGGTACTGCAGACGCCACGGCGGCGTGCCCATCGGCTTGACCAGCGAGACGTACCGGAACGCGTCGCCGTGTCCGGCCGCCGTGAGCCGGGCGTACGCCTCGGCGGGGGTCATCGTGACCTTCTCCTCGATCGGCAGCGCGCCCACCCAGCGGCTGCCGTGCACCCGCACCGGGCCCAGGGTGCCGTCGAGGTCCCCGCTGACCTCGGCCGAGGAGTTGCCGCGGTCGTTGAAGACGAACCGCCAGTGCGAGACCCGGCTCATGTCCCGCGTCGGCCCGGCCGGCGCGTCGCCCTCCGCGACCATCAGCACGGCCTGCGGATGGTCCGGGCGGACCTTCGCCGTCGCCCGCTCGGTCAGCTCGGCCAGTGACAGCCGCGCCCCGGTCCGGTCCGCCGAGTGGGCGGAGGCGGCGGGGAGCGCCGGCAGGGCGAGCCCCAGCGCGGCGGCGAGCGGAACGGCCGCCAGGGTGCGGGAGATGACGGTACGCGCGGTCATGCGGTCCTCCGTACGCCGGGAACGTGATCGGCCTCCACGTTGCCCTGCCGGAGCTGCCGTGTCCGGGCGGATTCGCGCCGTTCCTCAGCCGCCGACGCAGGAGTCGAGGGCCTCCAGCAGTTCGACGGCCGACGGCTCCCAGGAGCGGTCGCCGCCGAGGATGCGCAGGGCCGAGCCCCGTACGACGGGAACGCGCGCGCCGTCGAGGCCCTGCTGCCGGAGCATCTCGCGGACCTGCCGCTCGGTCCGGTCGGTCACCGCCGGATCGCCGACCGCGTCGCACTTGTTGAGGAAGACCACGAGGTGCCGCAGACCGGCCGTACGGGCCAGCCGCAGGTGCCGCCGCGTGCGGGGCTGCACGCTGTCGGGGGCCGAGACGACGAGGATCACGCCGTCCAGCCGGGTGCTGCGCAGCAGGTCCTCGACATGGGCCGCCGAGGCGTCGAAGTGGGTGTAGTGCCGCTCGGGCGTCGCGTAGGCGCTGTGGGCGCTGTGCACGGCGACCTCGCCGACCGTCCGGCCCGCCGCCTCCACGATGCTCTCCACCGCCCGGGCGTCCTGCCGGTACGACTTCGCCGCCGCCTTCCCGATGGCGGCGGCCAGCGTGGTCTTGCCGTGCCCGGCGTCGCCGATCGCGCCGATGACGGCATGGGCGCCGCCGTTCCCTGTCCGGTTCCCGGCCATGGATGCCTCCCGTAGGTCCTTCCGAGCGGCTGCCCCGGCCGGCTCCGGCGATGCGGGGCGCACGGTCGCGCCGGGGGAGCACAGGCGCGCGACCGGCGCTCGGGGCGGTCCGGGCGTCCACGGGTCTCAGCCGGGGTGCTCACCGGGCCGGATGCGGCCGCGCCAGGCACCGGTCTCGTGCCCGCGGCGCTCGATGTACGTCTTGAACCGGCGCAGATCGCTCTTCACGAGGCGCCCGACCAGCCCCGCGCGGTCCGCGGCCTTCTCCGCCGCGCCGTGGGGCTCGACCTCCATGACGAGGGCCACGCGGGTGCGGTGCGGGTCCAGGGGCCGGAAGACGACCGTGCCCCTGTGCCGGGTCGCGCCGTCGGTGACGCGCCAGGTGATCCGTTCGTCCGGCAGCTGGTCGACGATCTCCGTGTCGAACTCCCGGCGGAGCCCGGCGACCTTCGCCGACCAGTGGTTGTGCCGGTCGTCTAGCTGTCTGACCTGCTCGACGCCCTTCATGTAGCGGGGGAACTCCGTGAACTGCGTCCACTGGTTGTAGGCGGTGCCGACGGGGACCTCGACCTCCACCGCTTCCTTGAGCGTGCTCATCGCCACGCCTCCTCTCACCGGAGCCGGATCCTCCTTCTTCCAGGCTCCCCCTTGACCGCGGGGGCGTGCGCGCCGGGGGACGCCGGCGCGGAGCGAGCGTGTCCGTTCCGTGCGCGAGCGACTGCGCTCGGTACCGTGGGCGCGTGCCTGCCGCGGTCGTCCTCTTCACCTGTGACCTGCGCCTGCACGACCACCCGCCGCTGCGTGCCGCACTGGCGGCCGGGCGGGAGGTCGTCCCGCTGTTCGTCCGGGACCGGGACATCGACGCCGCGGGCTTCGCCCCGCCCAACCGCCGCGCGTTCCTCGCCGACTGCCTGGCCGACCTCGACGCCGGGCTCCGCGCGCGGGGCGGCCGGCTGGTCGTGCGCTCCGGAGACGTGGTCGAAGAGGTGACGAGGGCCGTCACCGAGGCCCGCGCGGCCGACGTGCACCTGTCCGCGGGGGCCAGCGCGTACGCGCAGCGCCGCGAGGCGCTCCTGCGCGCGGCGCTCGCCACGGCGGGGGCACGGCTGCACGTCCACGACGCCGTGACGACCGCCCTCCCGCCGGGCGCGGTCGTACCGGGCACCTCCGACCACTACGCGCTCTTCACGCCCTACCACCGGCGCTGGGCGCGCGAGCGGATGCGCGACGTCCAGCCGGCCCCGCGCACGATCCGCGTCCCGGACGGCATCGGCTCGGAGCAGCCGCCCTCCCGCGCGGAGGTGGCCGGCACCTCGCCGGGGCTGGCCCGGGGCGGCGAGCGCGAGGGCCGCCGCCGGCTGGCCGCCTGGCTGCGGCACGGCCTGCCGCGCTACCACGAGCTGCACGACGACCTGGCCGCGGACGCCACCTCCCGGCTCTCCCCGCACCTGCACTTCGGCACCCTCTCCGCCGTCGAGCTCGTACACCGCGCCCGCGAGCGGGGCGGCCCGGGCGCCGAGGCGTTCGTCCGGCAGCTGTGCTGGCGCGACTTCCACCACCAGCTGCTCGCCGCGCGCCCCACCGCGGCCCGCGCCGACTACCGCACCCGGGACGACCGGTGGCGCACCGGGCCCGCCGCCGACCGGGACGTCCGGGCCTGGCAGGAGGGGCGCACCGGATATCCCGTGGTGGACGCCGCCATGCGCCAGCTCCGGCACGAGGGCTGGATGCACAACCGGGGCCGGCTGATCGTCGCGAGCTTCCTGACCAAGACCCTCTACGTGGACTGGCGCGTCGGCGCCCGTCACTTCCTCGACTGGCTGGCCGACGGCGACGTGGCCGACAACCAGCTCAACTGGCAGTGGGTGGCCGGCACGGGCACCGACACCCGGCCCCAGCGCGTGCTCAACCCCCTCCTCCAGGCCAAGCGGTACGACCCCGGCGGCGCCTACGTGCGACGGTGGGTGCCCGAACTGGCCGGCGTGCCCGGCCCGGCCCTGCACGAACCCCGGAAGCGGCCCGGCGCGGAAGGGGGCCGCAGCGGCTATCCGGCCCCGGTCGTCGGCCTCGCCGAGGGGCTGGCCCGCTTCAGGGCCGCGCGCGGCCGCTGACCGGTTCCGGCCCCCGGACCGTACGGGGTCAGGGCAGCCGGCGGCGGGCGACGCGCGTGATGTCCTCCCCGGTGACCGTCCCGATCAGGTGCCCGTCCTCCACGACGAGGATCACCATGTGCGGCGTCGGGACCACCCGGTCCAGCACCTCGACCAGGTCCTCCCCGGGCGTCGCGACCGTGCACTGCGCCAGCGGCACGGCCAGCTCCCGTACCCGGACCTCGGAGCGCCGCGACGCGGGGACGGCCATGAGCCGGTACCGCTCGGCCACCCCGCTCGGGCGCCCCTCGAAGTCGAACACCGGGACCGCCGGGCGCTGGGTCCGCGCCATCTCCGTCGCGAGGAAGTCCTCCACCGTGCGCCAGTCGGGTCCGGCGACGGCGGGGGACGTCATCGCGTCGGCGACCCGTACCCCGGCCAGCGCCGCCAGCACCACGGACTGACGCACCTCGGCCAGGGCCGAGACGCTGACGAAGCCGCCGATGAGCATGAGCCACAGGCCGCTGTTCAGGCCGCGCGTCAGCTCGGCCCAGCCGAAGGCGATCATCAGAAAGCCGGCGACCTGGCCGCTCCGCCCGGCCACGCGCTGTGCTCGCGAGCGGTCGCCGGAGCGCCACCAGACGGCCGACAGCACGATCCGCCCGCCGTCCAGCGGGGCGGCCGGCAGCAGGTTGAACACTCCCAGCAGCAGATTGGCGCCGCCCGCCCAGACCAGCACGGCCGAGACCACCGGCCAGTGCAGCAGGCGGTCGACGCCGAAGCCGGCCCCGATCCCCAGGCCGCCCAGCGCCACACTGGCCAGCGGCCCGGCCACGGCTACCGTGAACTGGGTGCGGGGCGTGGCGGCCCGGCCCAGCCGGGTGACGCCGCCCAGACCCCACACGGTGATGTCCAGCACCCGGATCCCGGCCCTCCGGGCGGTCACCGCGTGCGCCGCCTCGTGCAGCAGCAGGCTCACCGTGAGCAGGACGGCGCCCGCCAGCCCGGCCGTGTCGTAGACGGCGGTGGACCGCCCCGGCACCCAGGCGGGCAGCGTCCCGCCGGCGAGGCCGACGCCGAGGAAGACGATGAGCACGGGCGCGCTCCAGTGCATCCGCAGCGGTATGCCGAGGAAGCTTCCCAGGGGAATCGAGCCGCCCATGCCTCCATCATCCGACAGTCGTCACGCCACCGCGCCGAACGCGTAGTACAGGGCGTAGAGGATGGCGGGCAGCGCGCCCACCAGGCCGGTCATGGCCGCGATCACCATGGGGAGCCGTTGTGTCGCCCGCAGCGCCCTCGCGAGGTACGCGACCAGAACGAAATAGGCCAGGGTCACCACGACCCCGGCCACGAGCCACGCCGATGGACTCAATGCCTGCATGACAGCCCTCTTCTCCTTGCGGACGTGCCCAGTCCGGAAACGCCGGCACGCGCGGCAAGGGGCCGTCGACGGCTCGTGGCATGGGGAGCCCGGTCCGCTCGCGGCAACGTGGCGACGACTACGACGGTAGCCCAAAAGACTTCTGAGACAACAGAGTTGGGGGAAGAATGGAGCAGGGCCCCGGGGGTGCCGGCCCCCGGGGCTCGTCCTGCTCGTGCCAGCTCCGGACTGGGCAAGCCGCAGAGACTGTCAGCAGCCGACTCTGTCACCCGGAGATATACGATCGATATACGCGCATGTCACCGCCGTTGCTACCGTGTTCGGGAGAGGGGGTGGCGGTGGACGACGGACGGCTGCGCTTCTCGGTGCTCGGCCCGGTGCGGGCCTGGCGCGGCGATGTTCCGTTGCCTGTCGGGAGTCCGCAGCAGCGGGCGCTGCTCGCCGCGCTGTTGTGCCGCGCGGGGCGCGTCGTGACCAGCGCCGAGCTGGTGGACGGGCTGTGGGGCGAGGAACCGCCGAGCCAGGCGCTGGCCGTGACCCGTACCTATCTCTCCAGGCTTCGCAAGGTGTTCGGGGCCGACGCCGGCGCCCTGGTCAGTGAGGCGGGCGGCTACGTGATCCGGGTGGCAGACGACGCGCTTGACCTCGCCGTCGCCGAACGGCTCGCGGAGGAGGCCGAGCAGGAGTACGCATCGGGGAACCGCGAGGCCGCACGCGCGCTGATCGGCAGATGCCTGGCCCTGTGGGACGGCGAGCCACTGGCGGGCCTGCCCGGCCCGTACGCGGAGAGCCAGCGCGCCCGGCTGGAGGAGTGGCGCCTCCGGCTCCTGGAACGACGGCTGGAGCTGGACCTCGAAGCCGGCCGGCACGCCGATGTCGTCTCCGAACTGACCGCGCTGACCGCCGCGTACCCGTTGCGCGAGCGGCTGCGCGAGCTGCTGATGCTCGCGCTCTACCGCGGCGGCCGGCAGGCCGAGGCGCTCGCCGTCTACGCCGACACCCGCCGGCTGCTCGCCGACGAACTCGGGGTCGATCCCAGCCCCGAGCTCTCCGAGCTGCAACAGCGCATCCTCCAGGCCGATGCCGGGCTGACGGGCCCCCACCGACGGGACGGCAGCGACCTGCCCGCACCGTTCGTCCGGCCCGCCCACCTCCCGGCCACCGTCCCCGACTACACCGGCCACGACGGCGTGGTACGCGAACTGGTCGACGATCTCGCCACCGCCGACGACGGACAGGTCGTGGCGATCTCGGCGCTGGCGGGCCTCGGCGGCGTCGGCAAGACGACCCTGGCCGTGCACGTCGCCCACGCCGCCCGCCACCACTTCCCGGACGGCCAGCTCTACGTCGACCTTGGGGGCTCGTACGCCCGGCCGTCCGACCCGCACGCTGTCCTCGGCGACTTCCTCTCCGCGCTGGGCGTGCCGGACAGCCGTATCCCGGGCAGTCTCGACTCCCGCTCGGCGCTGTACCGTTCGGTGCTGAACGACCGTCGCGTCCTCGTCCTGCTGGACGACGCCCGCGACGCCGCCCAGGTCCGCCCGCTCCTGCCCGGCACCGAGGGCTGCGCCGCCCTGGTCACCAGCCGCACCCGCATGGTCGACCTCGCCGGCGCCCACCT
>NZ_JBFAPH010000281.1:0-8169 GCF_040675635.1 Streptomyces sp. NPDC049577 | reverse complement strand
CCTCGGCCCGGCCCGCAGCAGGACGGCCACGGTCCGGACAGCGGCCGTCACGGGCAGCCCGCCCCGCGTCACGACGTCCCCAGGCCCCAGCGCCAGCCGGTGCAACCGCCCGCCCCGCACATTGGCCCGGCTCCCGGGCGGTCCGATGAGGTCGACCCGCTCCCGCAACACCTCGATCCCGTGCGCCACGGCCGCCGACCAGTGGCTCACCACGAGCTGCGGGTGCGAGAGCTGGTTGGCCCACACGAGGACGCCGGCGTCCACGGCCCGCCCCGGCTCCACCCACACCCCGCCCCACAGCTGCCGCCACCCCTCTTTGACGAACACCCGGTTCAACCGCCGCCGCGTCCACCCGGCACCCGCGTCCGCCAGGACGCGCGCGGTGACCACGACTCCCCCATGCGCACGAGCCAGCGCCCGCAGGGCCGCGCCCTCCTCCCCCGTCACGGGGTGAGTGTCCCGTGGCGGGGGCAGGGCTGCCAGGCCTGTGGATAACCGGGGGGCGCGGTAGGAAGGGGACGGGGCGAGGGCCGGTGGGGCGGTGGGAGTGTCGCAAACCTACCGCTGACGTGGCATCAAGCCGCCGGAGCCGGCGACACGTATGAGCGCGTCGAGCGCGCGGGGGGTGGCGGTGAGGACGACACCGGGGGCGTCGCTTTCGCGCACTCTTATGGCGCCGGCCACCGGCGCGGCCAGCTCCACGCAGTTGTTGTCCGGGCCGGTCCCGGAGAAGGAACTCTTCCGCCACACCCGCATCTCGGCACCCCTCACAGTTCTCTCGCGACGCCCAGGACGAAGTCTCGGCTCGCCTCGACCCCCAGGGCGAAGCGCTCAAGTGTTCGCTGAACGGCCCGGTAGCGCTCAAGCTGGTCCTCGGCGTCAAGGAAGACGCTGCCGTGGACGTGGTCGACCTGGACGGTGTCGAGCTTCGGGACGCTGCTCGTCAGGTATTGCATCGCATAACCCATGCAGACGAAACCCTCGGCGGAGAACGGCACGATTCTGACGTCGATGCCGGGCCGCTCGGAGGCCGCCACGATGAAGTCGAGTTGTTCGCGTGCCACTTTGCGGTCGCCGACCTTCATACGCAGCGCCGCCTCATGAATGAACGCCGTGAACGGAGGCGCGTCCGCACGCTCGAACAGCTCCTTGCGCCGCCCGACCCGTACGCCGGGCGGGGGCTGATGCTGGTGCGGGCGCTCGCGGACCGGTGGGACTTCTTCCCGCTCGCGCGGGACGCGTACGGCGCGCCGTCGAAGGCCGTCTGGTGCGAGATCGACAGAAGGCCCGCCACCCGAGTGGGTGACGGGCCTTCAAGAGCCCCGGAAGCCGAGCGCTAGCGGTCCCGCTTCGGGCGCCAGACGACGAGCGCGCTCGTCTGCTGGACGTCCTGGTACGGGACCAGGTCGCGCCGGTACGAGGCGTGGACCGCGGCCTCGCGCTGCTGCATCGCCGCGGCGGCGCCCTCGACCACGGACTGGAGTTCGGCCACACGGGCGCTCAGCGCCGCGACCTGGTTCTCCAGCTCGATGATGCGCTTGATGCCCGCGAGGTTGATGCCCTCGTCCTGGCTGAGCTGCTGCACCTGGCGCAGGAGCTCGATGTCGCGGGCGGAGTAGCGGCGGCCGCGGCCGGCGGTGCGGTCGGGGGAGACCAGCCCCAGGCGGTCGTACTGGCGCAGGGTCTGCGGATGCAGGCCCGACAGCTGGGCCGCCACGGAGATGACGTAGACGGGGGAATCGTCGGTCAGCTCGTAGGGGTTGCTGCGGCGCCGGCCGGTGCCTTCCATGGGGTCACGCTCCCTTCGCGGCCTGGAACAGCTCTGCTCGCGGATCCTCGCCGGCGGTGGCGGCCCGGAGGTTCTCCAGGGCCTCGCGGGCCTTGTCGTCGAGGTCCTTCGGGACGGCGATCTCCACGGTGACCAGGAGGTCGCCGCGGGTGCCGTCCTTGCGTACCGCGCCCTTGCCCCGGGCGCGCATCGTGCGGCCGTTGGGGGTGCCGGCGGGCAGCTTGAGGGTGACGGGCGGGCCGCCGAGGGTCGGGACCCGGATCTCGCCGCCGAGGGCCGCCTCCACGATGGTGACGGGCACGGTGACGGTGAGGTTGTCGTCCTTGCGTCCGAAGACGGGGTGGGCGCCGACGTGCACGACGACGTAGAGGTCGCCGTGGGGGCCGCCGCGCTCGCCCGGGGCGCCCTTGCCGCGCAGCCGGATCCGCTGGCCGTCGGAGACACCGGCCGGGATGCGGACCTGCATGGTGCGGGCGGAGGTGGCGCGGCCGCTGCCCTTGCAGACGTCGCAGGGGTTCTCGGGGATGAGCCCGCGACCCTTGCAGTCGGGGCAGGGGTCGGTCAGCGAGAAGCCGCCGCCGGTGCCGCGCGAGACCTGGCCGGTGCCGACGCAGGTCGGGCAGACGCGCGGGGTGCCGTTCTTGTCGCCGGTGCCGGCGCAGGTCTTGCACGCCGCGGAGGAGGACATCCGCAGGGGCACGGTGGCCCCCTCGACGGCCTCGGTGAAGCTGAGCGTCACCTCGGACTCGATGTCCTGGCCGCGGCGCGGCTGGGTGCGGGTGCCGCCGCGGTTGAACAGGCCGCCGAAGACATCGCCCAGGCCCCCGCCGAAGCCGCCGCCCCCGGGGCCGCCCTGGGCGCCCCCGAAGAGGTCGCCCAGGTCGAAGTTGAACGAGCCGCCGGCGCCCGGCCCGGCACGGAAGCCTCCGTTGCCGAACAGGGCGCGCGCCTCGTCGTACTCCTTGCGGCGCTTGGGGTCGGCCAGGACGTCGTTCGCCTCGGAGATCTCCTTGAAGCGCTCCTCGGCCGAGGCATCGCCCTTGTTGGCGTCCGGGTGGTACTCGCGGGCGAGCTTCCGGTACGCCTTCTTGATCTCCGCCTCGGTGGCGTCCTTGGGGACGCCGAGGACCTTGTACAGATCCTTTTCCAGCAAGTCCCTGCTCAGGCTCATCCTCGACGTCCCTCCTCCCGTGTCCTGACGGTTGCCCGCTGTGCGTCAGCCCTTGTCCGGGCCACCGCTCTCCTCGTCCGGCGCATCGTCCTCGGCCTTGGGCTGGGCGCCCGGCTGCGGCTCGGCGACGGCGACCCGCGCGGGGCGGATCGTGCGCTCGCCGATGCGATACCCCGGCTGCAGGATCTGCACGCACGTCGTCTCCGTGACGTCGGGCGCGTAGCTGTGCATCAGGGCCTCGTGCACCAGCGGGTCGAAGGGCTCGCCCTCCTTGCCGAACTGCTGCAGGCCCATCTTGGCCGCGATCGTCTCCAGCGACTCGGCGACGGACTTGAAGCCGCCGACGAGCTCGCCGTGGTCACGGGCGCGGCCGATGTCGTCGAGGACGGGGAGGAGCTCGGACAGGAGGTTCGCGACGGCGATCTCCTTGACCGTGGCCCGGTCCCGCTCCACGCGGCGACGGTAGTTCTGGTACTCGGCCTGGAGCCGCTGGAGGTCCCCGGTGCGCTCGTTGAGCGCGGCCTGGGCCTGGTCCAGCTGCGCCTGGAGGCCTACCTCGACCAGTTCCTCATGTCCCGAGGGGCCGGCCGGGGCCGGGCCCGCCTTGTCGGCGGACCCGGCGCCCTGCGCGGCGTCGTCGGATTCGGCGGCGTCGGAAGTGCCTTCAGGCTTCTCGTTCTCGTCAAAGCCCGGGGTCTCCTCCGTCACGCGGCACCACCCTTGGGCTTCTCGTCGTCGACGATCTCGGCGTCCACCACGTCGTCCTCGGCCTTGGCCTGGCCGGCACCGGCGGCGGCACCCTCGGCACCGGCGGCGGCACCCTGCGCGGCCTGGGCGTCGGCGTACATGGCCTGGCCGAGCTTCTGGCTCACCGCGGCGACCTTCTCGGTCGCGGTGCGGATCTCGGCGGAGTCCTCGCCCTTGAGCTTCTCCTTCAGCTCGGCGACGGCCGTCTCGACCTCGGTCTTGACCTCGGCCGGGACCTTGTCCTCGTTGTCCTTGAGGAACTTCTCCGTCTGGTAGACGAGCTGCTCGCCCTGGTTACGGGTCTCGGCGGCCTCGCGGCGGCGGTGGTCCTCCTCCGCGTACTTCTCGGCCTCCTCGCGCATGCGGTCGACCTCGTCCTTCGGCAGCGAGGAGCCGCCGGTGACGGTCATCTTCTGCTCCTTGCCCGTGCCCAGGTCCTTCGCGGTCACGTGCATGATGCCGTTGGCGTCGATGTCGAAGGAGACCTCGATCTGCGGGACGCCGCGGGGGGCCGGCGGGAGACCGGTCAGCTCGAACATGCCGAGCTTCTTGTTGTACGCGGCGATCTCGCGCTCGCCCTGGTAGACCTGGATCTGCACGGACGGCTGGTTGTCCTCGGCCGTCGTGAAGATCTCCGAGCGCTTGGTCGGGATCGTGGTGTTGCGCTCGATGAGCTTGGTCATGATGCCGCCCTTGGTCTCGATGCCGAGGGACAGCGGGGTGACGTCGAGCAGCAGGACGTCCTTGACCTCGCCCTTGAGGACACCGGCCTGGAGCGAGGCGCCGATGGCGACGACCTCGTCCGGGTTGACGCCCTTGTTGGCCTCCTTGCCGCCGGTCAGCTCCTTGACGAGCTCGGCGACGGCCGGCATACGGGTCGAACCGCCGACGAGGACCACGTGGTCGATCTCGCCGAGGCTGATGCCCGCGTCCTTGATCACGTTGTGGAACGGGGTCTTGCAGCGCTCCAGCAGGTCCGCGGTCAGCTGCTGGAACTGGGCGCGGGAGAGCTTCTCGTCCAGGTGCAGCGGGCCCTCGGCGGACGCCGTGATGTAGGGCAGGTTGATCGTGGTCTCGGTGGACGAGGACAGCTCGATCTTGGCCTTCTCGGCGGCCTCGCGGAGGCGCTGGAGGGCCATCTTGTCCTTGGACAGGTCGACGCCGTGGCCGTTGGCGAACTGCTTGACCAGGTAGTCGACGACGCGCTGGTCCCAGTCGTCACCACCGAGGTGGTTGTCACCGTTGGTGGCCTTGACCTCGACGACGCCGTCGCCGATCTCCAGCAGCGAGACGTCGAAGGTGCCGCCACCGAGGTCGAAGACGAGAATGGTCTGGTCGTCCTTGTCGAGACCGTAGGCCAGGGCGGCCGCGGTGGGCTCGTTGACGATGCGCAGGACGTTCAGACCCGCGATCTCGCCGGCCTCCTTGGTGGCCTGGCGCTCGGAGTCGTTGAAGTACGCCGGGACGGTGATGACCGCGTCCGTGACCTTCTCGCCCAGGTACGCCTCGGCGTCGCGCTTCAGCTTCTGGAGGATGAAGGCGGAGATCTGCTGGGGGTTGAAGTCCTTGCCGTCCAGGTTGATCTTCCAGTCGGTGCCCATGTGGCGCTTGACCGACCGGATGGTCCTGTCGACGTTGGTGACGGCCTGGCGCTTGGCGACCTCGCCGACCAGCACCTCACCGTTCTTGGCGAAGGCGACGACGGACGGCGTGGTCCTGGCGCCCTCGGCATTGGTGATGACGGTGGGCTCACCGCCTTCGAGAACACTGACGACGGAGTTCGTCGTACCCAGGTCGATGCCGACCGCACGTGCCATGTCGATTCCTCCAGCTGACTTGAGTGGAACAGGCTCAAGGGTGCAACACCGGAACGAACCTGTCAACAGACTTGAGTCGATCACGCTCAGCTTTTATGCGGCGCTTACCGGGGATCCGGGCCCCACCTGGTCCGATGCGCACGGGCGGGGCGCCGAGGGGAGGAGAACGGGAGGGGGAAGGCGAGGGGAAGGGTCGCCTGGGCGACGCAGATCACCGGCAGGTCGGGTTCAGGGGCCCGTGAATACTGGGTAATGTCGGCGGAGACTGAAAAAGTTACTACCTAGTAATTCTTGATTCTCCGCTCTCGCAGGTCCGAGGAGCCCTCCCATGCAACTCGCCGCGATCATCGTGTCGCTGGTTCTCATCGCGGTCGGCGTCGCGCTGTTCGGCCGTGCCCTCCTGCAGCTCTACCGCTTCGTGCGGCTCGGCCAGCCCGTCCCCGCAGGCTCCCGGACCGACGACCCCGCGCAGCGCACCGTCACGGTGGCCAAGGAGTTCCTCGGCCACACCCGCATGAACAAGTGGGGCGTCGTCGGTGTGGCGCACTGGTTCGTGGCGGTGGGCTTCTTCTCACTGCTGCTGACGATCGTCAACGCCATCGGCCAGCTGTTCAAGGCCGACTGGATCCTGCCGATCATCGGTGACTGGGCCCCGTACAACGTCTTCGTCGAGTTCCTCGGCACGATGACGACGCTGGGCATCCTGGCCCTCATCGTCATCCGGCAGCTGAGCAGGCCGGGCAAGGCGGGCCGCAAGTCCCGCTTCGCCGGCTCCAACTTCGGCCAGGCGTACTTCGTCGAGGCCGTCATCCT
Organism: Streptomyces sp. NPDC049577; assembly: GCF_040675635.1. Lineage (NCBI taxonomy): Bacteria > Bacillati > Actinomycetota > Actinomycetes > Kitasatosporales > Streptomycetaceae > Streptomyces > Streptomyces sp. NPDC049577. Next base: position 1,832 of record NZ_JBFAPH010000281.1, on the reverse strand, counting down.
CATCGTCGGCGTCTGCATCTTCATGCTGCACGCGCTGGAGGGCGCCCAGCACCACGTGGACGGCTACGAGGCCTCGTTCTTCGTCTCGTACCCGGTCGTCTCGGGGCTGGAGGGGCTGGACGTCTCCACGCTCCAGAACCTGACGTATTTCTTCGCGGGCCTGAAGATCGCGACGTCCTTCATCTGGATGATCACGGTCTCGCTGAAGACCGACATGGGCGTGGCCTGGCACCGCTTCCTGGCCTTCCCCAACATCTGGTTCAAGCGCGAGGCGAGCGGCGACGTGGCGCTCGGCGCGCTGCAGCCGATGACGAGCGGCGGCAAGCCGATCGACTTCGAGGACCCGGGCGAGGACGACGTCTTCGGCGTCTCGAAGATCGAGGAGTTCTCCTGGAAGGGCATCCTCGACTTCTCCACCTGCACCGAGTGCGGCCGCTGCCAGTCGCAGTGCCCCGCCTGGAACACCGGCAAGCCGCTCTCCCCCAAGCTGCTGATCATGTCGCTGCGCGACCACGCGCACGCCAAGGCGCCGTACCTGCTCGCCGGTGGCGGCAAGTCCGCGGAGGGCGAGGAGAAGGCCACCGAGGAGCAGCTCGCCGGGGTGCCGAAGGCGGCTCTCGCCGAGGCCGAGCGCCCGCTGGTCGGCACGCTGGAGGAGAACGGCGTCATCGACCCGGACGTGCTGTGGTCCTGCACCACGTGCGGCGCCTGCGTCGAGCAGTGCCCGGTCGACATCGAGCACGTCGACCACATCGTCGACATGCGCCGCTACCAGGTGATGATCGAGAGCTCCTTCCCGTCCGAGGCGGGCACGATGCTCAAGAACCTGGAGAAGAAGGGCAACCCCTGGGGCCTGGCCAAGAAGCAGCGCCTCGCGTGGACCAAGGAGGTCGACTTCGAGGTCCCGGTCGTCGGCAAGGACGTCGAGGACCTCACCGAGGTCGACTACCTCTACTGGGTCGGCTGCGCCGGCGCCCTGGAGGACCGCGCCAAGAAGACCACGAAGGCCTTCGCCGAGCTGCTGCACATGGCGGGCGTGAAGTTCGCCATCATGGGCGGCGAGGAGGCCTGCACGGGCGACTCCGCGCGCCGCCTGGGCAACGAGTTCCTCTTCCAGCAGCTCGGCCAGCAGAACGTCGAGATGCTCAACATGGCGTTCGGCGAGGACTCGGAGGACGAGTCGACGAAGAAGCCGAAGTCCAAGAAGAAGATCGTCGCGACCTGCCCGCACTGCTTCAACACCATCGCGAACGAGTACCCGCAGCTCGGCGGCGAGTACGAGGTCATCCACCACACGCAGCTGCTGCAGCACCTCATCGACGAGGGCAAGCTGATCCCCGTCACCCCGGTCGAGGGCCTGATCACCTACCACGACCCCTGCTACCTGGGCCGCCACAACAAGGTCTACACCCCGCCGCGCGAGATCATCGCCAAGGTGCCGGGCCTGCGCAACGAGGAGATGCACCGCCACAAGGAGCGCGGCTTCTGCTGCGGCGCCGGCGGCGCGCGCATGTGGATGGAGGAGCGCATCGGCAAGCGCATCAACAACGAGCGTGTCGACGAGGCGCTGTCGCTCAACCCCGACATCGTCTCCACCGCCTGCCCCTTCTGCCTCGTCATGCTGACCGACTCGGTCAACGGCAAGAAGAACGACGGCAAGGCCAAGGAGTCGATCCAGGTCGTGGACGTGGCCCAGCTGCTGCTGGACTCCGTCAAGACCCCGGCCGCCCCGGAGGGCGACGGTGACGGTGACGGCGAGAACGCGACGGCTCCGGAGCCGGACCCGGAGCCGGTGAAGTAGCCCCTTCCGCACCCATGACAACGGCCGGGCC
>NZ_JBFAPH010000280.1:0-8209 GCF_040675635.1 Streptomyces sp. NPDC049577 | reverse complement strand
GAAGACCGCCTCGAAGCCCTGCCCGCAGGTGCGGCTGCTGGCCGTCGCGGGCTTGAGCGCCTCGATCAGCTGGACGCCGCCGCCGAACAGCCGCCGGTAGTCGGCCGACATCCGCTCGGCCCTGATGTAGTCCAGCCACCCCACGTACTCCCACTGGCCGAACCGGCGCTCGTCGCAACTGGTGAACAGCATCACCAGCTGCTTGGCGAAGAACAACGCCTCCAGCGGCGGCAGCCGGAACTGCTCCTCGAACAGGCCGGCGACCGCGGTGATCAGCAGTGGTGTGTCGGTGAGCGACGGCGTCCAGGGCCGGACGGGCAGGGGGATGTCCGTGCGGCGCCCGGACCGATCGAGCTCCATCCGGGTCACGGGCGTCAGATTGTCGAAGACGGTGCCACCGCCCGGCCGCGGGATGCGCCGCAGGGTGTCCGGGAGGTTGTGGTAGAAGCCGAACACCCCGCGGTGCCCGTGCTCCCCGGGCAGGTCCCGGCGGCCCCCGGTGCCGCTGTGCGGCACGTACAGCGACCGGGCCTTGCCCCCGGCGACCGCGCGGCGCTCGTGCACCGTCACCTCGAAGCCCCGCTCGGCCAGCTCCTGCGCGACCGTCAGCCCCCCGACCCCCGCGCCGAACACCGCCACCCGCCGGCCGCCGGCCCCGCGTGCCACCGCGGACCCGGTGGAGCCCCCACCCAGCCCCACCGCCCCCGCGGCCGCCGCCCCGTACCGCAGCACCTCCCGCCGCGCGACCCGACCGTTCCCCGTGGCTCCGCCCATGCCGCCCCGCCTCTCGCAACCCCACGGAAGACCTGGTTCCGGAACCTATGCGGCACTGCCCCCGGGTGCGGCGGGAACTCGGCAAACTCCATCGATCGGGAGATCACGGGCACACCGCGCTGACCGGGCGCACCCCGCGCCCGCCGCGTGAGCCGGGATGCGCCCGGGGGACGATTCGCCCTAGGCCGGGGCGCGGCCCAGGAAGAGCCCCGTCGTGGTCTCCAGCCGCAGCATGCCGCCGTGCGCGTCGACCACCTCCGCCACCTCCGCGAACAGCGCCTCCCGGACCGCCTGAGGTATCAGCCGGTAGGCGGAGAGGGAAGAGAGCAGATCGATCACCGCGGACGTGGACCGCTCGTGTACCGAGGAGTAGGTGCGGTGGGTGACGTCCGTGCAGCCGCCGCCGGACCCCATCTCGCTCGCCACCCACGACCCCGGGCCCATGACGGTCTCCCGCGGCCGCGCGTCGAGGATCGTGTGCGGAGGCATGTCCGCCAGATGGCGCTCATGGGCCGCCACCAGCGCCCGCCGGACGTCTTCGCCGGCCGCCACCCAGTCGTTCCAGAACAGCGCGACCGTCCCGCCGGGGCGCAGCGCGGCACGGGCCCGTTCCCAGCGCACCCCGGGATCGATCCAGTGCCATGCCTGCGCGCAGTACAGCAGCCCGAACCGCCGGCTTGGACGCAGGTTCTCGAAGTCGCCGACCTCGATGGCGACCCCGGGCAGATCCGCGCAGTTCCGGGCCAGTACTCCGGCCATCCGCGCGTCGGGCTCGACACAGGTCAGCGACGTGCCGGTGACGGCGAAACGGGCGGCGAAGGGCAGGGTGGCCTTGCCCGTGCCGGCCCCGACCTCCAGCACCGGGCCGGCGCCCGGGCCCGCGAACTCCAGGACGTCGTCGACGAGTCGGTCCGGATAGCCGGGGCGGGCGGCCTCATACTGCTCGGCGGCCTCGCCGAACGTCCGGCGCCGCTCGCGGCCGGGAGCGGCGGGTGATTCCACGGTCTCCACGGTCTCCTCGGTCATGAGGTCACCCTAGAACGTCACTTGGCGTGACCAATGAGCCGGAGGAGGAATGAGACGCGAACGACCGGGCAGACGCGTGGCGGACACCATGCGTCTCCTGGAGGAGGAATCCATGCTGCTCGCCCATCCTGCCGTTCTCCACGACCTCGTCGAGCGCTACACCGCCCTCGAACGCGCCGTGGCCTCGGGGAACGCCGACCCCGCCACCCGGCAGAGGCTGGCAGACATCGCCTACACCCTGTGCGTGTCGACCGGGACCCGGGACGTCGACGCCGCCCTGATCGCCGCGCGCCACCGGCTGCCCGGGGCCCGCGTGGAGGACGACAGCGCGCTGACCGCCGCCCCGTGACCATCGCGCCCGCCCGGCGTTCCGCCCGGTGAGGCGAGGGGACGGTGTGACGGGGCCCGCGACCGGTTTGCCCCGGCCGTGTGCGGCAAGCCGCCTTGCAGGCCCCCGTCCCTCCCCGAAGGAGTCATCGTGGTCGCCGTCGCCTTCCTCCTGCCTCCCCTGATGCTGTGCCTGGTGCTGGCCCTGGGACGCTATGAGGAACGCCTGCTGAAGAACCCCGGGCAGCCGCGTCACGTGCCCGGCGAGCGGCACCTGTCCGTCGTACCGGACCCGCCCTCCGGCCGCCGGCCCCGCCGGGGTCCCGGCACGGGCCGCGCCACCGGCCGCGGAGGCCGGCACGCCGCCTGAGCCCCGGCCCCCACCGCACCCCGCCCGCGGCCCCCACCGCACCCCCGTCCGCGGGCCGCGCGGCAGCCGGACCGCCCGCGGCCGTACACCGTCGCGCCGAATGAAGAAGCGGCGAAGCCGGACAGCCATCACTGTGGAAGGTGGGACCCGCGCGGGAAGGAGAGCGGTGGTGACCAAGGGACCGATGGCGTTCAGCGAGAGCCCCGAGGACCCGTTCTCGGTGGCCCGCGCGGCCTCGGCGGCGCTCGACCACCGGGGAACCGTCATCGGCTGGAGCGAGTACGCCGAGCGGCTGCTCGGCCACCCCGCCGCCGACGTGCTGGGACGTCCCGCCCTCGAGGCCCTCGTGGCGCCCCGCGACCGGGACCTGGCCCGGGCGGCGGCCGACACCTGCCGGCGGGGGGAGGGCTGGTTCGGCACCCTGCCCGTTCTGCACCGCGACGGTCACCGCGCCCACCTGGGCATTCGGGCCCGCCGCGTCGTGCGCGAGGGCGGGCGGGAGGAGTGGTTCCTGGTCGGCGCCCCCGCCGAGGACGTGATGCAGTGGGAGAACGACCGTTCTGTTCTGGAGGGCTTCTTCCGGCGCTCCCCGGTCGGCCTCGCCACCCACGCCCCCGACCTCAGCATCCTGCGGGTCAACAAGGCGATCGCCCGCCTCGGCGGCATCCCGGCCGAGCTCGCCCGCGGCCACCGCATCGGCGACTTCCTGCTGGCCGACGACGCGGAGACCGTCGAGAGCGGACTGCGGAAGGTGCTGGAGACCGGACGCCCGATGATCTTCACCGAGCAGTCCTGCCGGCTGCTCACCGACCCCGAGCGCCACCGCTTCGTCTCCGTCTCGGCCTTCCGCATGGAGGACTCCGCCGGACACGTCCAGGGCGTCGCCCAGATCGTCGAGGACGTCACCGAGGGCCACCGGGCCCGCCGCCGGCTCGCCCTGCTCAACGAGGCCAGCGCCCGCATCGGCACCACCCTGGACGTGGCGGCCACCGCCCGCGAGCTGGCCGACGTCGCCGTCCCCGGCCTCGCCGACTGCGTCTCCGTCGACCTGCTGGAATCCGTCAGCCGCGGCGAGGAACCCTCCGCCGAGGGCGACGGCCCGCTGCGCAGAGCCGCCCTGAAGTCCGTCGTACCGGGCACCGGGACCCTGATGAACCCGGTGGGCGACGCGCCCGACTTCGCCCCGGACAGCCCCCAGAGCCGTTGCGTCGCCGAACAGCGCCCCGTCCTGGTCTCCCGTCTGGAGGGCGACGAGGGCCTGGCCGCCCTGGCGGGCGAACGCGTCGAACACGCCCGCGCCCTGGGCCTGCACTCCCTGATGCTGGTGCCCCTCGCCGCACGCGGCCACGTGCTCGGCCTCGTCACCCTGTGGCGCGCCCGCAGCCCCGAGCCGTTCGAGGACGACGACCTCACCCTCGCCGGCGAGTTCGCCGCCCGCGCCGCCGTCTGCATCGACAACGCCCGCCGCTACACCCGCGAGCACCAGGCCGCCCTGACCCTCCAGCGCCGCCTGCTCCCCGGCGACTTCCCCGACCTGCCCGCCGCCGAGGTCGCCCACCAGTACATCCCCGCCGGAGCCGTCGCCGGCGTCGGCGGCGACTGGTTCGACGTCATCCCCCTCTCCGGCGCCCGCGTCGCCCTCGTCGTCGGCGACGTCACCGGCCACGGCATCGAGGCCGCCGCCACCATGGGACGGCTGCGCACCGCCGTCCACACCCTGGCCGACCTCGACCTCGAACCCGACGAGGTCCTCTCCCACCTCGACGACCTCGTGCAGCGCCTGGCCGCCGAACACGAGACGGGCGTCACCGGGTTCCCCGACGGCCACGTCACCGGAGCCAGCTGTCTGTACGCCGTCTACGACCCGGTGTCCGCCTCCTGCTCCCTGGCCCGGGCCGGCCACCCGCCGCCCGCCGTGCTGACCCCCGACGGCGCGGTCGCCTTCCCCGACCTGCCCGCCGGGCCACCCCTGGGACTGGGCGGCCTGCCCTTCGAGTCCGCCGAGCTCTCCCTCCCCGAGGACAGCGTCCTCGCCCTCTACACCAACGGCCTCCTCCAGCCGGGCGACGACGTCGACGCCGCCCTCGACCGCTTCGCCGAACGGCTCTCCACGGCGACGGGCACGCTGCGGGAGATGTCCAGGGCGGTGGTGGAGGCCATGCTGCCCGCCCGCCCCGCCGACGACGTCGCACTCCTCCTCGCCAGGACCCGCACCCTCGGCAAGGAGCAGGTGGCCACCTGGACCCTGGCCGCCGAGGCCACCGCCGCCTCACAGGCCCGCTCCCTGATGACCCGTCAACTACAGGCGTGGGACCTCGACGAGATGGTCTTCACGACCGAACTCATCGTCAGCGAGCTGGTCACCAACGCCTACCGCTACGCCGGCGGACCCGTGACCCTGCGCCTGATCCGCGGGCCCCGGCTCATCTGCGAGGTGTCCGACCCCAGCAGCACGGCCCCGCATCTGCGCCGCGCCCGCAGCACCGACGAGGGCGGACGCGGCCTCTTCCTCGTCGCCCAGCTCACCGAACGCTGGGGCGCCCGCCACCGGCGCGAGGGCAAGACCGTCTGGACCGAGCAGACGCTGCCCCAGGACCTCCCCTGAGCCCCGGTCTCAGCCTCGGTCGCAGACGGCCGCGCGGACGACCAGCGCGTACGGGCCCAGCCCGATCACCCGCTGCCCGTCCAGGGCGCCCAGCGCGGTGTAGACGGTCACCACGCGCCCGGTGACGGGATCGAAGGCGATGTCCTTGACGGTCCCCTGCTCGTCGCCGAGGTCCGTCAGCACCCGCGCGCCCAAGGCCTCCACGTGCGGTGGAAGTTCCGCGACCGGGCGGCCGGCGGAGCCGGAACGCACGATGACCGCGTCCGGCCCGGCCGCGTGCACCTCGCTCCACGGCAGGGCGGTCCCACCCCTGCCGGACGCGCCGGACAGCCGCAGATGACCGACGCGGGCCGTACGGGCGTCCAGCGTCAGCCCCGTCACCCGGCCCAGCTCCGTCGCTTCCTCCGCACTGACCACCGGGCAGTCGCGCGCCTGGGAGAACAGCATCACCATGGCTCGGCTTCCTTCCCCTCCGGCCGGCCGCCGGCGGCCGGCTCCCGCCGGGCGCGGAAGGCGCCGACCTGCGCGGTGAAGCTCGGCAGGTCGTCGGCGACGAAGTGACAGGCCCCCACCGGGATGACCAGGGCCTCCCCGGAGACGGCCAGGGTCTCGCCCCGGGGGACGAACACCTCGCGGCGGTCGCGGTCGAACGCTTCCGCGGCCGCGATCCGGAACCCCGCCACCCGGCCGCTGGTGCCGCCCTCGACCACCACGTCCAGCACGGTGCCCACCTCCGCGCCCGCGTCCGTCAGCACCCGCACGCCCAGGACCGCGCCCCGGGCCGCCTCGCCGGAGGCCACGACCACGCCCGGCTCGGTGAGCGCCTCCGGACCGGACACCATGACGGCGTGGCGCCCGAGCGCGTACACCGCCGACCACGGCAGGGCCCGCTTCAGCGGACCCGCCAGCACACCGAGACCGTTCAGGGTGAAACCCGTGACCTGCCCGGCAGGGCCGTCGAAGACGGTGTCCTTGACGCGTGCCACCGCCTCCCCGTCGAGCGTGACCACCGGCCGTTTGGCCAGCTGGGACGCCAGCAACAACGCGGTCACCGCACGGCCCTCCTCCCCGGCCCGCGGCCGCGCCGCACCGCGATCACCGTCCCCGAGCGCCTGCGGGCCTGCACCCCCGCCGCGGTCCCGGCCACCGCCAGGACACCCACGACCACGATGACCAGCCATGCCCACCAGTCCACCGTCCACCTCCCGTCGACCGGGTGCCGGCCGCTCCCGGCCGGCTTCGGCACGAGCTCGTATGCCCGGTGCGTCCGGCACGATTCCCGTCAACACACGTGTGGGTGAGCCGACTTGGTGCGCGCCGCCCCGGTGACCGGCTCAGCCTGCCGGGGCGGCGGTGATCTTCTTGCCCTGGTCGTCCACGGCGAACCACAGCCCCTGCTTGCCCTGGCCGTTGACGTCCCCCGGCTTGCCGTCCCCGGTGAACCAGTACACCGGCCAGCAGTCGATGGCCAGTTGCTGCGTGCCGTCGGGCCGGGTCACGGTGGAGACCAGCTTCTCGGGCACTCCCCGCACCTTGGCCTTGTCCACGGGTTTCGCGGGCTTCCAGGTGTCCAGGCAGGCGCCCGTGCAGGCGAACTTCATCGGCCAGGCGCTGTCCTTGCTGAAGCGGTACAACGTCCGGCCCCGACCGTCCACGACGATCTTCCCGAGCCTGGCGTTGTCCGCGACCGACACGCCGTCCGCCGCGCCCTGGTCCTCCCCGGCCCTGCCGGCCGCGGAACCCTCGCCGGCCTTCTTGCCGTCGGGCGCGAGCGCGTGCCAGGTGCCGCCCACCCCCTGTCCCCTGGTGTCACCGGGGGAGGTGTCCTTCGCGTAGCGGTAGACCGGCCAGCCGCCCAGTGTCAGCTGCCGGGTGCCGTCCGCCCGCTGGACCTCGCCCAGGGCGGAGGCGTCGATCCCCGCGGACACCGAGGCGCTCCCGGCGGGCACGGGCGGCCACGCCTTGGCGCAGTCGCCGTCGCAGTGCGAGGCCGGCGGTTTCGCGGTGTCCTTGTCGAAGCGGTAGAGGGTGAAGCCCTTCTCGTCGGTGACGACCTGGCCCAGGTCCGCCGCCTGCCGCACGGCGAGCTTGCCGCCGGCCGCGCCCATGCCGTCCGAGCTCTTGCCCCCGCCGTAGCCGTCGGCGGCCCCCGAGCCGTACCCGTAACCCTTGCCGGCGTCCGAGCTGTTGGCCGCGGGCCGGGCGTCGTAGCCCTGGTCGCTCCCGGAGGAGCCGCTGCCGCCGCACGCCGTCGCCAGCACCGAGACGGTGAGTGCCGCGCCCGCCAGGGAGAGCTGTCGCCGCTTGTTCATGTCGGGTGTTCCTTTCCTCGAGGGCCCGGCGGACGGTCCGCCGGTGCCGGGAAGTACGGGCCGGGTCCCGCGAACGCTCAGCGGAACCGCGAAAGTTGTCACGCACGGCCGAAAAACGGCCCGGGTGCGGCCGGCCGCCTCGGGCAAGGTTCAGTCGGCCGCCTCCAGCCGCAGCGCCAGGGCCGGACAGCGCCGCACCGCGCGCAGCGCCCGCGGCCGCATCCGGGCGGGTACGTCGATCGCGGCCCGCTCCGGGTAGTTGTCGGGGCCCAGCCGCAGCAGTCCGGGCAGCAGGTCCGCGCACAGACCGTGGCCCCGGCACAGCGTCCAGTCCACCAGCAGCCGCTCCTTGGGCAACGCGGGCCGCGCGCTCACCACGGCGGGACCGCGCACACCGTCCGGCAGCGGCAGTACCCCCAGGACCGGACGCCCGCAGCCGCTGCCCAGTGCGTGCGCCTCGAAGTCCCCGGCGAACGCGGCCAGCGACGAGGCCACGAATCGGGCGGTGCCGTCCGGATGCGCGCACGCCCCGCGCCGCTCCACCGCCCGCATCCGGGCCCGTACGCCGTCCAGGGCGCGGCGCCCGCCGCCCTGCGCGGCCTCGAAGAGGCTCTCGGCGAGCGCGGGCAGGCCCTCGAAGCACGGGCCGCACTGCCCCGCCGACTCCGCCGCCAGCCACCGGGCGACCCGCGCCGTCTCGCCGACCGGGCACGTCGACTCGGGCAGCGGCAGCAGGCCGCCCGCGCCCCGCACGAGAGCCGTGCCCTCACCGGTGACGCACCGCTCCGGCACCCG
>NZ_JBFAPH010000279.1:0-8215 GCF_040675635.1 Streptomyces sp. NPDC049577 | reverse complement strand
GCGGTCGCGGCGGCCGTGCCCACGAGGGCCACGGCCGCCAGGGCGACGAGTGCGGTACGGAGCCGGGTCAGGCTCGCTAACGAGATCGACATGGCGTCAACTCTAGGAAACCGCAGGTCCGGTGGGCCGGGCGGGGCCGCCCGGTGGGCTCGTGCCGCCGTGCCCGTCCGGCCCCGCGGCCGCGGGCGCGCTCTCTCGCGGTCCGTAGTCGCCCAACCGCTCCGGGTCGCGCGCCGGGCCGGGCCGGGTCATGCTGGGACGAGCGTGGCCGACAGCAGTCGCCCCGGCCCTCGGCCGTTTGTGCGAGGGGTGCCAGGGCAACCGCATCTCGGGAGGTGCTCCGGCCGGCAGGCTCCTTGGCGCATGAGCGAGGTGACCATGGCTGAGTCAACGCTCCGAAGACGGGCGCGCGAGCACGACCCCTCCGACACCGCCGGTCTCTTCGCCCGGCTGGCGAAGCTGCCCCCGGGGCCGGAGCGCGAGCGGCTGCGGCAGGAGGTGATCGCCGCCTGGCTGCCGATGGCCGAGCGCATCAGCGTGCGGTTCCGCACCTGCGGGGAGAGCCCGGCGGATCTGCGGCAGGTGGCCGCGCTGGCCCTGGTGCACGCGGTGGACCGCTACGACCCGGCGCTCGGGTTCGCCTTCGAGTCCTTCGCCATTCCCACGATCAACGGGGAGCTCAAGCGGCACATCAGGGACCACGTCTGGTCCCTGCACATCCCGCGCCGCGACCAGGAGCTGCGGGCCGCCGTCCGCGCCGCGCGGGCACGGCTGGAGCAGAGCGGCGCGGGGACGAAGGTGACCCCCGCGCAGCTGGCGGCCGAGACGGGGCTGTCGGAGGAGGAGGTGCGCCGCGGTCTCGACGCCGACGGCGTGCACCAGACGCTCTCCCTGGACCAGCCGGTCAGCGGCTCGGAGGAGCTTCCCCTCGCCGACACCCTCGGCCGGGCCGACCGGGCGCTGGAGCTGGTGGTCGACCGCCAGGCCCTGAAGCCGCTGCTGGACGCACTGCCGGAGCGCGAGAAGTACGTCCTGTACTGGCGCTTCTTCGGCAATCTCACCCAGAAGCAGATCGGCGCGCGGCTGGGCGTCTCGCAGATGCAGATCTCCCGGATCCTCAGCCGCACCTGCGCCCGGCTGCGCCAGCAGCTGCTGGCGTCGGCCCGCTGAACGACACACGGCATCGACACACGGCATGAATCATCGACGAAACAGGGCAGGGACACCATGACGTCTCAGCACTCGCACTTGACCCCCGATCTCCCGCCGATCGTGGAGATCCCGGATCTGCCGGGCGCCGGGCGGGCCGCGCGGCCCGGGGGCGACGGGGACACGGAGGACGGCTCCTCCCCTTCGGCATCGCCCTCCCCGCCGGCGCCGGCCCGCGCGCAGCGCCCCGCACGCAGCAGTGGCGCCCATCAAGACCTTGATGGGCGCCACGGTCGCGCGGGAGAGGGTACCGGCGGCTGACTCTGACCCACCCCGCGCTGGTGCGCGATCCGGCTTGTCGCGCAGTCTGTGGGGGCTGCGATCAGGTGTTGATGCAGGTGTTGCCGAACGTGGGGTTCAGCAGGCCGACGATGTCGATCGAGTTCCCGCAGAGGTTGATCGGGATGTGGATCGGGATCTGGATGACGTTGCCCGAGATGACACCGGGGGAGCCGACAGCCGCAGCCCCCGCGTCGGCGTCGGCAAGGGCGACACCGGAGGCACCGGTGAGGGCGGTGCCGACAGCGGCGGTCAGGACGGCTGCCTTGGCGATACGCGACATGGCCAAACCTTTCTAAGGGGTGTTGAGCGCCAATTGTGACCGGGAGTTCATGCCCGAATGTGCCGATATGGGCACTACAAGCCACATTTAACCCAGAGAGCCGAATAGGTCTGATATAATGCCCGGCGCCCTTGATGGGCCCCCTCCCCTGCGGGTTTGCCGCTCTCGCACCCGCCTACGTACAGTTCCATGAACGCTTCGATCGAACACATGGACTGGGATACACGACGGGGATGACGGTCACCGAAGAGAGCCGCGGCGCGGCGGACGTCGCGGACGAGCAGGCAGAGGGCATCGACCCGGAGCGCATGGCGATCTGCCTGAGCGTGCTCAAGGAGCTCGACGAGCTGCCGGTCGACCATCCCCACGCGATCGAGATACGCCGGGCGACCTCCGGCATCTACCGGATGGTCAAGCAGCGCCGCCGGCAGGAGCGGCGCGCCGCCAAGACCGCGCACGACCGGGCCGTCACCGAGGCCACGGCCACCGGCTCCGCCGAGCGCATCGACGACGAGACACAGGGCCTGCTGCCCTCCTCCTCGGCCGCCGGCGAGATCGCCGGCATCCTGGAGCGCCCCCGCTCCTGCTACGTCTGCAAGGCCCGCTACACCGAGGTCGACGCCTTCTACCACCAGCTGTGCCGCGACTGCGCCGCCGAGAACCGTGCCCGTCGCGACGCGAGTGCCGACCTCACCGGGCGGCGCGCGCTGCTCACCGGCGGCCGCGCCAAGATCGGCATGTACATCGCGCTGCGGCTGCTGCGCGACGGCGCGCACACCACCATCACCACGCGCTTCCCCAACGACGCCATCCGCCGGTTCAAGGCGATGCCGGACAGCGACCGGTGGATCCACCGGCTGAAGGTCGTGGGCATCGACCTGCGCGACCCGGCACAGGTCGTCGCGCTCGCCGACTCGGTGGCGGCCGAGGGCCCGCTCGACATCCTGATCAACAACGCGGCCCAGACGGTGCGCCGTTCGCCGCGCGCCTACAGCGAGCTGCTCGCCGCCGAGTCCGCGCCGCTGCCGGCCGGTGAGCTGCCCGCGGCCGAGGTCATCGGTGCCTTCGGCAGCGGTGCCGTGGACGCCGTCGCGGCGCTGCCGTCGGGCTCGGGTGAGGGCCTGAGCGCCCAGGATGTCACCGATCTCGCCCTGGTCAGCGGTTCGGCCTCGCTCGCCCGCATCGAGGCGGGCACGGCCATCGACGCCGGCGGCCTCGTCCCGGACCTGGACTCCACCAACAGCTGGATCCAGACGGTCTCCGAGGTCGACCCGGTCGAGCTGCTCGAAGTGCAGCTCTGCAACTCCACGGCGCCGTTCATCCTGATCAGCCGGCTGCGCCCGGCGATGGCCGCCTCTCCGGCGCGCCGCAAGTACGTGGTGAACGTCTCGGCGATGGAGGGCGTCTTCAGCCGCGGCTACAAGGGCGCGGGCCACCCGCACACCAACATGGCCAAGGCCGCGCTGAACATGCTCACCCGCACCAGCGCCCAGGAGATGTTCCAGAGCGACGGCATCCTGATGACCAGCGTGGACACCGGCTGGATCACCGACGAGCGCCCGCACCCGGACAAGGTCCGGCTGGCGGCCGCCGGCTTCCACGCGCCGCTCGACCTGGTCGACGGCGCGGCGCGGGTCTACGACCCGATCGTCCGGGGCGAGCAGGGCGAGGACCTCTACGGCTGCTTCCTCAAGGACTACCGCCGCGCCGACTGGTAGGCCGGTTGACACCGGGCGGTACCGGGCGGCCCCGGCGGGCCGCCCGGCCCGGCGGTCAGACCTCCAGCTCGGCCTCGATGCGCCGCAGTTGGTGGCGCGCCATCGCCAGGTTGGCGCGCTTGGCGTCCAGGGCGAGGTAGAGGAAGAGCCCGTTGCCGCCCCGCCCGGTGAGCAGCCGGATCAGGTGGTACTGACCGCCCAGGGTGATCAGGATGTCCTCGATGCTGTCCTGGATGCCCAGCATCTCCATGGCGCGCAGCTTGGCCCGCACCACGTCGGTGTTGCCGGCGGCGGCGACGTTGAGGTCCAGCTGCGGTGAACCGCCGAGGGTGCCGAGCGCCATGCCGCTGCCGTAGTCGACGAGCGCCACGCCGAGGGCGCCCTCGATCGAGCTCATCGCGTCCTTGAGCGCCGTTTCGGTGTTGGCCATGAGTGTGGTCCGCTTCTCTCTGATCGTTGATCGGGGATCGATGGATCGGTGGTCGGTCGATCGGTGGTCGGTGGACGGGTCCGGCCGGTGGTGCGGGGGGCCGGGCCCGGGGCCCTACTCCTGGCGGCGGCGTTCCAGCGCCGCGTCGACCAGGGCGGCGATCCGCGGGCCGGTCCGGCGGGCCTCCAGGTTCAGCCGGCCGACGTTGGCGTCGGCCGAGGCCATGAGGGTCAGCACGCAGGAGGCGCCGGCGGCGTACGTGGCGACGTAACCGCGCTCACCGGCGACGAGCAGCTCGCGAAAGCCGCCGTGTCCGACGGCGTCCGTCAGCCGGGCGCCGACGCCCAGGGCGGCGGCGGTCAGCGCGGCCACGCCGTCCGGCTCCATGCCGGTCACGAGATGCGCGATCACCAGCCCGTCCGTGCTCGCGACCAGGGCACCGGTCAGATGCGGTACCCGGGTGCGTAACCCCTGGAGCTCGGCGAGCACCTCGGGTGCGGGGGTCATCGGCTGTCTCCTTCCGGCGAACGTCCTCAAGGCGCGCCTCATCATGGGTTCGGTCGGTCCTGGCCGTAGCGGGTCCGGGGGGCGGTGGGCCGGTCGGGTGGTCGGGTCACAGGGCCTCCAGGGCGTCGCGGATGCGGTGGAGCAGGGCGACGTCCGTGACGGCCGCGGCGGACCGCGGCGCGCGCGGCGCAGGCGAGCCCGCCTCGGGGGTCCGGACGAGCCCCGCGGCCGCCAGCCGGCGGACGTCGAGGAGGGTGGCGAAGGCCGAGCGGCCGAGCGTTCCGGCGATCTGCACGGGCGTGCGGACACCGTCGGCCGCTTCCAGGACCGCCCGGCGGCCGCGCGGGCCGACGGCGCTCCCGGGCCCGGGCCGCCCGGCGGCCCGGGCCGGTACGGGCACCACGGGTGCGGCGTCGACCTGGGGGCACGGCCAGGCCCGCTCCAGCAGTCCGCGGCGCCGGCGCACCTCCCGCCGGAGCAGCGGGACGGGGACGGGGCGGACCGGGCCGAGCCAGTGCCGGGCCTCCTTCAGAAAGCGGTCCGGGAGCCGCCCCGCGCCGTCGAGCGGGCAGAGGAGGAAGTAGGCGGCGTCGAAGAGCGCACTCAGATGGCACAGCTCCAGCTCGCCCCGGCTCAGCCGGCCGTGTTCGACGAGATAGCTGCCGGCGCGGTAGCCGGGCCCGCCCTCGGCCACGGCCTCCTGCCACGCCTCCGGCGTGAGCCGTCCGCCGGCGGTCAGCCGCCGCCCCACGTCGGGCACGGCGGGGCTCTCGGCGTGCACGACGGCGCCGTCGGCGAGGTAGAGCGCGCCGACGTGGCCGTGCAGCGCGCCGGTGGCGCCCTCGGCGGCCAGCCGGTCGAGCAGGTCGGGCAGGTCGGGTATGCGGGAGGTCATGCCAGGACCAGCCGGGTGGTGAGGTCCTTCAGCCGGAAGAGGGCGACAGCCAGATTGGCCTCGGCGCGGTCCAGCCACAGGTAGAGGAGGACGCTGCTGTCGAAGCCGGTCTCCACGAAGCGGATCAGGTGGTAGCCGCCCCGGGCCGTGAGGATCAGTTCCTCCACGATGTCCTCGCCCGCGCCGCCGCGCGTGAAGGCACGGCCCTCGACGGCGGTCCGCGCCAGTTCGGCGGCCTCGACGGCGGCCGTCTCGTGGTCGATGCCCGGTCCGGTGCCGGCCGCCGCGAGGGAGAGGCCGCTGGTCCAGTCCACGAGGCTCGCGCCCCGGGCCCCGGGGATGGTCATGGCCTCGGCTAAGCACCCGTCGATACCGGTCACACGTTCCTCATTCAGCATTCCGCGATTACCAATGGCGTGTCCGCTGCGACGGAAGGTAACCGATGTGCACTGCTCAGGGTAGAGGTTTTGGCATTTTCCCTCGGCACATCCGGCGCTTCGGGCAGGGAGCCGGAACGGGGTGTACCGGCGGGACCCCGAAGTCGATGGCAGATACACACAGTGGGATGTCCGGGAGAATCCGGAAGTGCACTCTCGGGGGCAGTGCGATGTCCGGAGCGATGCGATGAACCGAGCACCTCACGAGCCGCCTCCCTCCCCCGGGCCTGCCCGGCCCGGCCGGGCGGGCCGGGGACCGCGCGCCCGCCGGCTGACGGTCGCCGCCCTCGTGGCGGCCGGGATCGTCGTCCTCGGGCTGATCGCCTGGCCCCTGCTGAACCGGTTCGGGGTCTTCTCCGACAAGGGCGACCGGATCAGCTTCTCGCGCCCCGCCCCGCGCGGGAGCGCCACCGGGAGCGGCCCGTCCGCGAGCGTCGACGCCGGGACACGGCTGCCGACCGGGCCCGAGGCCGAGTTCACCGTGGAGAGCACCCTGCCGGACGGCACCAAGATCGCCCACACGACGCTACACGGGCCGAAGTCGGGCTTCACGGGCCCGGTGTGGGTGTGGGCGCCCAAGGAGTACACGGACGACCCGCGGTACGCGCGGAGCGGCTTCCCGGTGCTCATAGCCCTGCCGGGCGGCGAGGGGGCGCAGCAGAACTACTGGATGGGCGCCGACCTCGGGCTCCAGACGAGCATCGCCCGGTGGGCCGGGGAGGGCAAGAGCCTGCCGTTCGTGGTCGTGATGCCCTCGCTGAACCCGGACAAGAAGTTCTACCGCGACGGCAGCGACATACCCGGCCAGCCGAAAATGGGCACCTGGCTGACCGAGGACGTGCCCGATCTCGTCCGGCAGAACTTCCGCACCCTCCGCTCCCGCGACGGCTGGGCCTTCATGGGCTCCTCCTCCGGCGGCTTCGCGGGCCTGAAGTCCGTGCTCCAGCACCCGGACCGGTTCAAGGCCGCGATCGCCTCCGGACCGGACATCGTCCCCGACTCGCCCCTGTGGGCCGGCCACGAGGCGGAGCGCCGGGAGAACGACCCCCAGGTGCTCGCGCAGCGGATCATCGACCGCGGCGGTCCCGACGTCTACCTCGCCTTCCAGGTCGGCACGCTGGAACGCGGCGCGATGCGGGCCGCCAAACAGTTCGTCGCCGCGTACGGCAAGGGCCCGGTGCACACGTCGCTGCGCGAGATACCCGGCGGGCGTCATAACGCCCACACGTATGTGCCCGCCATGGGCGAGGGGCCGATCCAGTACATCAGCGCGCACCTGCGGGGGCCTGTGCCGTCCTCCTGAGCTCCGGCACCGCCGCCCGGCCGGCCCCGGCGCGCGGCACGAGCGACGCGTACTCCAGGGGGGCCGACGGGTCCACGGACACGTCCAGCGGCGCGGGCTCCGCCCCCGCCCTCACCAGCAGGTCGCCCACCGCCGCGATCATCGCACCGTTGTCGGTGCACAGCCTCAGCGGCGGCACGCGCAGTGCGATCCCCTCCGCCGCGCACCGCTCCTGGGCCAGCGCCCGCACCCGCGAGTTGGCGGCCACGCCGCCCACGACCACGAGGGTGCGCACGCCGTGCTCCACGCACGCGGCGACGGCCTTGCGGGTGAGAACGTCCGCCACGGCCTCCTGCAACGAGGCGGCCCCGTCCGCGACCGGCAGCGGCCGGCCCGCCGCCCGGTGCTGCTCGGCCCACCGCGCGGCGGCCGTCTTCAGACCGGAGAAGGAGAACGCCCACCGGTCGTCGCGCGGCCCGGTGAGCGGACGCGGGAAGGCGACCGCGCGGGCATCCCCCTCGCGCGCCGCCCGATCGACGGCGGGACCGCCCGGATAGGGCAGCCCGAAGACGCGGGCGACCTTGTCGAAGCACTCACCGGCGGCGTCGTCGAGCGTGTCACCGAGATGGACGATCGGGTCGCGCGCGAGATCGCGCACGAGCAGCAGCGAGGTGTGGCCGCCGGAGACGATCAGCACCACGCACGGGTCGGGCAGCGGACCGTGTTCGAGAGTGTCGGCCGCCACGTGCCCGGCGAGGTGGTGCACGCCGTACAGCGGCACACCGAGCGCGTAGGCGAGGCCCTTGGCCGCGGCGACGCCGACCTGGAGGGCACCGGAGAGCCCGGGCCCGGTCGTCACGGCGATCGCGCCGATGTCCCGCATCTCCAGCCCGGCGTCCGCCAGGGCCGCCCGCACGACCGGCATCGCGGAGTGCACATGCGCGCGGGCCGCGATCTCCGGCACGACGCCGCCGAAGCGGGCGTGCTCGTCCATGCTGGAGGCCACCGCGTGCCCCAGCAGCTTCCCGTCCGCGACGAGACCGGCGCCGGTCTCGTCGCAGGACGACTCGATACCCAGCACCACCGGTGAACGCATCCGCCCCACACTTTCTGCCATCTGGAAGTAATTGCACATTCTATGCAAGAAGCCGGGGCGGCCCCGGGCGCCATCGCGC
>NZ_JBFAPH010000278.1:0-8216 GCF_040675635.1 Streptomyces sp. NPDC049577 | reverse complement strand
GCCCGCGCGCACCGCCTCGGGGGCGCTCGTGGCGCACACGGACACGGACATGGACTCGGACACGGACGACGCGCGGCGGCTCACCCTCGACGGCGTCCCCGTCACCCCGCCCGGGCTCCAGGTGCGCGAGGTCCTGGGCGTGGACGGCGAGGACATCCTCTTCACCGCCTTCGACGACCCCACCGAGACCCACCTGTGGACCTACCGGGCCGGCACCGGCCCCCGGCGGCTCAGCACGGAGCCCGGCGTCCACACCGGCACACGGCGCGGGGGCACCCTGGTGCACCTCGCGCGCCCCGCCGGCCGGCCGGGCACCCGCGCCACGGTGCACCGCCCCGGGCGGCCCGCCGTCACCGTGACCTCGACAGCCGACGAGCCCGTGCTGCGCCTGCGCGCCACCGAACTCACCACCACCGACCGCGCCCTGCGCAGCCGGCTGCTGCTGCCGTCCTGGCACCGCCCGGGCGACGGCCCGCTGCCCGTCCTGGTCGATCCCTACGCCGGCCCGGCGCTGCAGCGGGTCACCGCCACGCACGACCCGCACTCCCTCGTCTCGCAGTGGTTCGCCGAGCAGGGCTTCGCCGTCCTGGTGACCGACGGCCGCGGCACCCCGGGACGCGGACCGCGCTGGGAGCGCGAGATCCACGGCGACATCCTCGGGCCCGTCCTCGACGACCAGGTGGCCGCCCTGCACGAGACCGCCCGCCGCCACCCCGAACTGGACCTCGGCCGGGTCGCCGTGCGCGGCTGGTCCTTCGCCGGCACGCTGGCCGTCGCGGCGGTACTGCGCCGGCCCGACGTCTTCCACGCCGCCGTGGCCGGAGCGGGACTCAGCGACCAGCGCCTGTACGACACCCACTGGCGCGAACGCTTCCTCGGCCACCCCGGCGACCACCCCGGCCGCTACGAGGCCGGCTCGACCCTGCCCGAGGCACCGAACCTCACCCGCCCGCTGCTGCTCGTCCACGGACTGGCCGACGACAACGTCTTCCCCGCCGGCACCCTGCGCCTGTCCGCCGCCCTGCTGGCCGCCGGCCGGCCGCACGAGGTCCTGCCGCTCTCCGGCACCTCCCACGACGCCACCGGCGAGGCGGTCTTCGAGAACCTGCTCCGCCACCAGCTGGACTTCCTCCGCCGCCATCTGGACCAGGTCGCGGGCGAGGCACCGGAGTAGCGGAGTCCGCGCCCATGGCGCTTCCTGGAGTCACCGGGTCACCGGGTCACCGTTCGCCGGATTCGTCGGAGCGGTGGCGGTGCCACCCGGGGTGCCGCAGGCGCAACCAGATGTCACGGGCGCGGCGTCCGGCCTCGGCACGGCTGTCGGCGACCAGGCGCTCGGCCTGCTCCGGCGTCTCCACCATCGGCCCCGAGCCGCGCAGCGGCTTGCCCGCCGTCTCGTGCAGGAAGAAGGCGGAGACGGCCCCGATCACACCGGCGGCCATCAGGTAGTAGGCGGGGACCATCTCGTCGTGCGTCGACTCCAGCAACGCCGAGACGGCCAGCGGAGTGGTGCCGCCGAAGAGCGACACGGAGATGTTGTAGGAGACGGACAACGCGCCGTACCGCATCCGGGTCGGGAACAGCGCGGGCAGCGTCGCGGCCGAGGTGCCGGCGAAGAGCACCAGCAGCAGTCCCAGGACGAGACAGCCCAGGGCCGGGAGCAGCGCGCCGTTCGCCCGGATCAGCAGCATCGCCGGAGCGGCCAGCACCACCAGGGCGATGCTGCCGCCCATGAACATCGGGCGCCGGCCCCACATGTCGGACGAGCGGCCCACCAGGGTGATGGTCAGCGCCACCAGGATCATCGTGGCGAGGATCAGCAACTGGGCGGTGGTGGCGTTCTGCCCCAGGGTCTCGGTCATGTACGTCGGCAGGTACGAGGTCACCATGTAGCTGGTGACGTTGTAGACGACGACCAGCCCCATGCAGATGAGCACCGCGTGCCAGTGCCGGGTGAAGATCTCCCGCAGCCGCCCGTGCCCGGACTGCCGCCCCTCCTCGGCGGCCTCCAGCTGCTCCGCGGTCTCCGCCTGGAAGGCCGGTGTCTCCTCCAGCCGCATCCGCATGTACAGCCCGATGAGCCCCAGCGGGCCCGCCAGCAGGAACGGCAGGCGCCAGCCCCAGTCCGTCATGCCGTCGGTGCCCACGGCCGCCGTGAGCAGCGTCACCAGGCCCGAGCCGAGCGCGTACCCCACGAAGGTGCCGAAGTCGAGCCAGCTGCTCAGGAATCCCCGGCGCCGGTCGGGCGAGTACTCGGCGATGTACGTGGTGGCGCCGGCGTACTCGCCGCCGGTGGAGAAGCCCTGCACGAGACGGCACAGGAGCAGCAGCACGGGCGCGCCGAAGCCGGCCGTGGCGTAGCCGGGCAGCAGACCCACGGCGAAGGTGCTGACCGCCATCATGATCATGGTGGCGGCCAGCACCTTCTGGCGCCCGACGCGGTCGCCCAGCGGCCCGAACACCAGGCCGCCCAGCGGGCGGACGAGGAAGGCGGCGGCGAAGGTGGCGAACGCGGAGACCACCTGCGCACCTGGGGAGCTCGACGGGAAGAAGACCTTGCCCAGTGTGGCCGCCATGTAGGCGTAGACGCCGAAGTCGAACCACTCCATCATGTTGCCGAGCGCCGCCGCCGATACCGCGCGGTGCACCTCGGGGCGGTCCGTGACCGTGACGTCCTCGATCGTCAGCGGGGTCTTGCCGCGCCGCAGCAGGATCCGGTGCATCCGGTCCGTGGCCGAGGTGCCGCCCCGCTGCGGCGGAGCCTGCCCGGCCCTGGGGGTTCTCTTGCGGTCGGGGCTCATGGTCACCTGCCGGGGAATCGGGGAGGGGTATCGGTCAGGGGCGGCGCTTGCCCGGCGTGACGGACGATAAACATCGAGGTCAGCCGGTCAGCTGGTAGCTGCTCCGGCCCGTGAGCCACAGGCCGAGCAGCAGAGCGCCGACGACGATCACGTGGTCCTGGTGGCGTTCCAGCCGGACGCGCATCCGCTCCAGCCGGACGCGGGCGGAGCCGGGGGAGCAGGCCATGTACAGCTCCATGGCCAGGAACCCGGCCGTGGCCAGCACGCAGAACCCGAACAGCGCCACGAACGTGACCGGATGCGACAGATCCGCCTTGACGACGTCGGTCGCACCGGCGGCGACCAGGGCCCAGGGCTGGAGGAAGGCAGCCAGCCCCGCCGCCGTCCACACCGTGACCCGGTCCAGCCGCGACAGGATCGACGGGCGCGTGCGCACGGCACCCATCCGGCGCCACTTCCGGCGTGCGTAGACCACCAGGCCCACGCCGATCGCCAGCTTCACGGCCACCGCGGTGGTCGACGGCGACGAGCGGTGCGGCGGCGGTCGGCCGCCGGTCAGCAGGAGCACCGCGGCGACGACGACCACCAGACAGGCCAGCCACCCGAGGATGTAGGCCAGGCCCTTCCCCAGTCCGTCGCGGGCGGTCAGCAACAGGACGAACGCGGTGAGGGCCAGCGGGTCGACGGCGATGGCCAGACCGATGACCAGCAGGTCAGCCACCATGGCCGCGGGCCCCGTACGAGCGCGCTCCAGGGCGGACCGAGCCTTCGGCGAGCCGGCCGTCGCCTCTCATGGACCCATCGTCACCCGGCCCGCCGAAGGCGCGCAAACCGGACGCACGTCGCGTCGGTGGTGTCCCCCGTCACGACGGTGCCCTCCCCGCCCGGCGCGGTGACGCTCCGGGCGGGGAGGGCACGGGGGAGTTTCCGGGGGCGTCAGGTGGTCTGCGCCTGGTCGTACAGCCGCTTGGCGTCGTCGCCGAAGTACGGCCCGAACATGGTGTTGGGCAGGAAGGTGTAGCCGAAGCTGTTGACCGAAGCCTGGAGTCCGGTGCCGGTCGCCTCGTCGAACGAGGTGAACCAGGGGCCGCCGCTGGAGCCGCCGGTCATGTTGCAGGCGAGGCCGTGGTCGTTGGAGAAGAGGAAGTCCTTGGTGGAGTTCCCGCTGCAGTGGATCAGCTTGGTGCCGTCGTACGGCGCGGCGGCGGGGAAGCCGAAGGAGTACATGGGCTTGTTGTAGCCGCCGTTGAACTCCAGGCCCTGGCCCCCGACGACATCGGTGAGCCTGCGGCCGTCCAGCGGGCCGACCACGGCCATGCCCACGTCGTAGTTGATGTCCTCGCCGGCCGTCCACTGCGGTGTGGAGAGGGTCTTGGTGGCGGCCCAGGTGCCGTAGGGAGCCTGGCCGTCGTGGTAGCCGGGGACGAACACCCAGTTGGTGTGCCAGCTTCCCTGGTACTTCACGCAGTGCCCGGCCGTGACGACCGTGCTGGCGTTCTTGCTGGTGATGGCGTCGCCCGAGCAGGAGGCGGTGCGCCCCTGGAAGGTGAAGAACACCCGGCCGGAGGTCTTGACGACGGCGCCCGAGCCGGTCCACGGCCCGCCCGCCTGCGGGAAGGACTTGACGTTCACCGCGCCCCGCGCGGTGTCACCGGCGGCGGGGGCCGTGGGTGCCACGGTGGTCGTCCTCCCGGCGGAGGGCGGGGCCTTGGGTGCCGCGGGGCCGGAGAGGTCGAGCGGGGTGGCGGCGCGCATGCGCTCGGGGGTCCAGAAGGCGGCCGCGTGCTGCCGGGCGGCGGCGGAGGCGGTGGCGGTGTGCGTGGTCGGCGGGGCGGGGGAGGGACCGGGGGAGGGGGCGGCGGCGGTGGCCTGGGCCGCCGTGGCGGCCAGGGCGCCGAGGGCCAGTAAGGTGCCGGCGGTCGTGCGGCGGGGGCGTCTCACGCGTACTCCTTCTGCCGGAGCCGTGGTGCGGGTGGCCCGCACGACGGCTGTGTGGGGGCCGGACCGCGGCGTGGGCGGTCCGGGCAGACGAGTGGTGCGAGTGGAGAAGCTGCGTGAGGCAGGGTGCCACGGGACCCCGTTGATTGACAGGGGCGCGTCAAGTCATCGTGGGGGCGGCCGGTTTGACGCCGACGTGCAGCCCGTGTTCGTACGGCAGGCCGGAGTACGTCCGGACGTCCGCGAACCCGGCCCGGCGCAGCCACTCCTCGTAGTCCCTCGCCGGGTAGGCCATGCCCTCGCCGCTGGCCAGGACGTTGAGGTAGAGCGACAGCCGGGCGGCGACGATGCCGCCGGACTCGTCCTCCGCGCAGTTGTAGCCGTGGACGAGGACCGTGCCGCCGGGCGGCAGCGCCGCGTGGGCCTTCGCCAGCAGCCGCTGGATCCGTTCGGCGGAGAACACCTCCAGGACGTGGCTGAAGAGCACGCCGTCGGCGTCGTCCGGGAAGTCGTCGGCGAAGACGTCCCCGTGCCGCACCCGCACCCGCTCGGCCAGCCCGGCCGGTACGGCACCGGCCGCCCGCCCGGCCACGCTGGGCAGGTCGAAGACCGTCACCCGCAGGTCCGGGTGGCGTTCCGCGATCCGGACGGCCGTTGTGCCGTCACCGCCGCCCACGTCGAGCAGATGCCGGATCCCCGACAGTTCGCGGCATTCCGTGAGCCCGCTCAGCGACTGGAGGGTGAAGGCGGACATCGCCTTGTGGAAGACGGATTCCAGCGCGGGGTCGTGCGCCAGGCGCGCATAGAGGGAATCCCCCGGGCCGGGGTGGTCCGCCAGGGCACGTTCGTTCGTCCCGGTCCGCAGGGCAGTGGTCGTATGGGAGAACGCGGGATAGTAGACGCGCTGCCAGCCGAGCAGAATGTGCCGCCAGCTCTCCGGGCCGTCGGGGACCAGATGTTCCTCGGCGACCGCGGAGTTGGTGTACCGGCCGTCCTCCTTCTCCACGAGCTGTGCGGCGCAGAGTGCGAGGAGCAGCACGCGCAGCTGGTGGGGCGGAATGCGCACGTGTTTCCCGATGTCCTCGACCCCGGCGCCCGGGTGTGCCGAAAGGCAACCGAAGACGTCGAGCTCGATCCCGGTCACCACGGCGTTGAGGAGCGCCGGTCCGTGGGCGATGAGAAGGAAATGCTCCAGCGCCGGATCCGGCGCGCTCCACGTGCCCATGCCTGCTCCACCCTCCCGAATCACGGTTGTCGAACGCGGTGGTGCTCCCGCGGTGGTGCTCCGGAGCGGCGGCCCGGTCCGCTCAGGCGTCGGCGAACAGCTCCAGCACGCGCCGCCGGCACGCCTCGGCGCCGGGCAGGTCCTTGGCGACCACGCAGAAGACGACGTCGCGGTGCGCGGGGTCGAAGGCCGAGTCCACGATCACGCCCGTGCCGCCGCGCCGGTCGTAGGCCAGTCCGGCGTCGGCGAGCCGGCGGACGGCGGCCGCGAACGACGGGACCCGCCAGCCGACGTGTTCCAGCAGGACCCGCCCGGCGGGGTAGTCCTCGCCGACCACCCGGTCGCCGATCACCTCGTAGACATGGGTCGAGCCGGTGATCCGGCCGTTGAACTCGGTGAACCACAGGTCCCCCGACGGTGTGACGATGCCGTCGGCCGAGAGCGTGCCCCGGTAGCCCATCGCGTGCAGCGGCTCGCAGATGCGGTGCCCTCCGGCGATCAGGGCGGCGCGCCGCGACGCGTCCAGGCTCTGCACCGGCATGATCTGGCCGATCGGCGTCGGCGCGTACAGCAGCTCGCCGTCCCCGGCCGGCCGGATGCCCTCGTCCGTCAGCAGGAACTCGGCGAACACCGAGGTCGCGTCGGGGAAGTACCGCTCCACCACCAGCCGGTGCCGGCCGCCGTCGGTCAGCCGCGACCAGTGCGCCGCGAGATGGCGCCGCAGACCGCGCCCGTCGGGCAGCACCACGACGCGGGGCGCGCCGCGCGGGGTGACGCCCCCGGTGCGGCTGAGGATCTCGTTGCCCTTGCCGGCCTGGCGGAACTCCTGCTTGGTGATGACCGGCCGACCCTCGTCGAACAGCCGGCCGATCACCTGCTCGGCCGCCGCCGCGTCCGCGCACACCGCGCCGTCCGGGACCGGCGCCCCGGCGCCGGCGGCCAGTGCGCGGAAGACCGCCTTGCTGTTGACCAGGGCGCCGCCGCCCTGGCCGATGAAGGCGTGCCCGGGCACGAGGTGGAGCAGCCCGAGCGCGCGGGCCAGGTCCACCACGGCCGCGTCGGGATGGAACATGACGACGCGCTCCACCGTGCGGCCCCGCAGCGCCTCGCGCACACGGGCCCGGAAGGCGGGGTCGGCGAACAGGGCGGCCGAGAGCATCTCCCGGCGCGGCGGCACCACCGTACGCAGCGTCGCGGGATCCGTGCCGGTCAGCGACGTGACGTACCGGACGAAGCCGTCGTCGGGCCGTTCGGGGAGGACGAGCACGTCCCCGTCCCGCGCGAAGAACAGGGCGCGCTTGGCGTACCACCGGGCGGTGGCCTGCCGGGGCGCGTCCGCGCCGTCGAGCTCCTCGGTGAAGTCGTTGCCGACCAGCAGTCCCGCCATACGCGTTCCCCTCTGCCTCACTCGTTCCGTTCAGCCCGGTACCCCGGCGCGGACCGCCTCGGGCGCCGGCGCGCCGAGCCGGCGCGCGCCCAGTGCCGCGATCGCGAAGGCGGCAGCGGCGGCCCCGGCCGGGAGCGCCAGGATCCTCTCCGGCCCCACGGCGTCCGCGAGCGCGCCGGACAGCCAGCCACCGCCCGCCACGCCCAGCGCCATCGCGGTGCTCTCCAGACTCATCCCCTCCGTGAGCAGCCCCTCCGGCAGCAGCCCCTCCACCAGGACCAGCCCCGAGATGCCGACCGGAGTGACCGTCAGACCGGCGACGAACATGGCGAGCCCCAGCGACCACGCGTCCCGGGCGAGGACCAGCGGCAGCAGCCCCACGACCTGCGCGCCGAGCGCGCGGATCCACAGCTGGTGCGGCGGCCGCCGCCAGGATCGCGCCCCGTACCAGAGCCCGCTGAGCATGCTGCCCACCGCCAGCACGGCGAGCAGGGGCCCGGCCAGACCCCGGGACCCCAGCGCCTGAGAGCGGGCCACCACGACGAGTTCGAACGCGCCGACCACGCAGCCCGCGGCGAGGGCCACCGCGGTGACGACGAGCATGCCGGGCACGGTCAGCGCGGAACCCGGGCCGCCGCGCGGCCCGCGCGGCGGCGGTTCGGTACGGCGTTGCAGCGCCAGGGCCGTCGCCCCGCCGACCGTCAGCACCAGACAGCAGGCCAGCCCGGCCAGCCGGTGCACCCCCACCGTCAGACCGGTGACGAGCACCGGCCCGGCGATGAACGTCACCTCGTCCAGCACGGCTTCGAACGAGAAGGCGGTCTCCCGCCGGGGGCCGCCCGGCTCCGGTCCCCGCCGCGTCAGG
>NZ_JBFAPH010000277.1:0-8231 GCF_040675635.1 Streptomyces sp. NPDC049577 | reverse complement strand
GGCGAGGCCGCGCCGTCTCCGCGCCGCGCGCGCTCCGCGAGCGAGGGCTCTGCGAGCCAGGCCGCCTCCGGCGAGGCCGCGCCGTCTCCGCGCCGCGCGCGCTCCGCGAGCGAGGGCTCTGCGAGCCAGGCCGCCTCCGGCGAGGCCGCGCCGTCTCCGCGCCGTACGCGCTCCGCGAGCGAGGGCTCTGCGAGCCAGATCGCCTCCGGCGGGGGTGCCGCGACTCCGCGCCGTACGCGCTCCGCGAGTGACGGCTCCGCGAGCCAGCAGCCCGCAGCGCCCCGGGAGCGCCGCACCGGTCCGGCCCCGCGCTCCTCGGACGCCCCGTGGCACCACGCCCGCCCGGCCTTCGACGAGCCGGACGACAAGACCCCCGAGCCGCCGGCCCAGCCGAGCGGCGAAGCCGCCGCGCCCGAGAGCGCCGAGCCGCAGGCCGGCGCGACGAAGCCGCACGGTGACGGTCCTGCCGGCGCTGCCACCGAGGCTCCCGCGCAGGCGGAGCCCTCCGCCGGCGCGGCCCAGGACAAGCCGGCGGCCCGCGAGGCAGGCGCCGGTGCGACCCAGGGCGCTGCCTCGCCCGCCGAGCCGGGCCCCCGGCCCGAGGCCGGCGAGGCAACGGGCGCGTCCGCGTCCAGCGCGTCGCGCGGCGGCCCCGCCGCTGCCCTGGCGGCCGAGCCGGCGGGTCGGTCCGAGGCCGACGGCGCTGGTGCCGGCCGTGACGCCGGGCCGGGGCGCGAGCCCCGCCGGGCGTACGGCCCGACGCGCGAGCCCGCAGCACGGCCCGAGGCCGGTGAAGGACCGGCCGAGTCCGCGCCCGGGAGCGTCGAGCCGGCGGGTCGGCCCGAGGCCGACGGCGACCGGGCCGGCCGTGACGCCGGGCCGGGGCGGCAGCCCCGGGAAGCCGGAGAGGCCGACGGGGGCACCCCGAACGACCACGACACCCCCGCCGGAGGCGAACCCGCATGAGCAGCGGCACTCTCGACGTCGTCCTGCGCCTGCTCGCCGTCTTCGCCGCGTTCCTGGTGCTGCCGCTGGCCGTCGGGCAGACCGAGCACAAGGTGATGGCCCATATGCAGGGCCGCCTCGGGCCCATGTACGCCGGTGGGTTCCACGGGTGGGCCCAGCTCGTCGCGGACGGTGTGAAGTTCGCGCAGAAGGAGGACGTCGTGCCCGCCGGGGCGGACCGGCGGATCTTCCAGCTGGCGCCGGCCGTGGCGCTGCTGCCGTATCTGCTGGTGCTCGTCGCGATCCCCATCGGCCCCGGGAACGCCGTCGGGCAGGCGGTGGACGCGGGGATCTTCTTCGTGCTCGCCGTGATGGGCGTCGGCGTGCTCGGCTCCCTGATGGCCGGCTGGGCCTCGGCGAACAAGTTCTCGCTGCTCGGCGGTCTGCGTACCGCCGCGCAGCTGCTGGCGTACGAGCTGCCGATGCTGCTCGCGGCGGCGTCCGTCGCGATGGCGGCGGGCACGGTCTCGCTGCCCGGCATCGTGGACGCCTTCCACTGGTGGTGGGTGCCCTGGCAGATCGTCGGCGGCTTCGTCTTCTTCACCGCCGGGCTCGCCGAGCTCCAGCGGCCGCCGTTCGACATGCCGGTCGCCGACTCGGAGATCATCTTCGGTGCGTACACCGAGTACACGGGACTGCGCTTCGCGCTGTTCCTGCTGTCCGAGTACGCCGGTATCGTCGTGCTCTGCGGGCTTACGACCGTTCTGTTCCTCGGCGGCTGGCACGGTCCCTTCGGGGCCGACGGACTCGGCTGGCTGTGGACGCTGCTCAAGACCGCGGTCCTGGCCTTCGTCGTCATCTGGCTGCGGGTGAGCTACCCGCGGCTCCGCGAGGACCAGCTGCAGAAGTTCGCCTGGACCGTCCTCATTCCGCTCGCGCTGGCGCAGATCGCGCTGACCGGTGTCGTCAAGGTGGTGACGCAGTAGTGGCGATCCCCGGATCCGGCCTCGCCAAGGGCCTGGCCGTCACCCTCCGCACGATGACCCGGCGCTCGGTGACCGCCCAGTACCCCGACGTGCAGCCCGAGCTCGCCCCGCGCACGCGCGGCGTCATCGGGCTGTTCGAGGAGAACTGCACGGTCTGCATGCTGTGCGCCCGCGAGTGCCCCGACTGGTGCATCTACATCGACTCCCACAAGGAGACGATGCCCCCGGCCGCCCCCGGCGGCCGCGAGCGCAGCCGCAATGTGCTCGACCGGTTCGCCATCGACTTCTCGCTGTGCATGTACTGCGGCATCTGCATCGAGGTCTGCCCCTTCGACGCGCTGTTCTGGTCGCCGGAGTTCGAGTACGCCGAGACGGACATCCAGGACCTCGTCCACGAGCGGGACAAGCTCCGCGAGTGGATGTGGACCGTGCCCGAGCCGCCGGCGCTCGACCCGGCGGCCGAGGAGCCGAAGGAGATCGCGGCGGCCCGCAAGACGGCCGAGAAGCTCGCCGCCCAGCAAGCACAGGAACGACAGCAGCAGGAGGGAGACGCGTGAGCGCGCTCGCCGCCGCCCAGGCGCACGGGTTCCTCTCCACCTCCGGCGTCGAGATCCTCTTCCTCCTCACCGGCGTCGTCACCCTCGGCGCGGCGATCGTCACCGTCACCACCCGCCGGCTGGTGCACGCCGCCCTCTGGCTGGTCGTCGCGCTCGGCGGGCTGGCCGTGGAGTACCTGCTGCTGACGGCGGAGTTCATCGCCTGGGTGCAGGTGCTGATCTACGTCGGCTCGGTGGTCGTCCTGCTGCTCTTCGGGCTGATGCTCACCAAGGCGCCCATCGGCCGCTCCCCGGACGCCGACTCGGGCAACCGCCCGGCCGCCCTCGCGGTCGCCGTCGCGGCGGCCGCCGCGCTGGTATGGGTGGTCGTGGACGCCTTCCGCACCACCTGGATCGATCTGCGCGGCGCCCCCCAGGGGTCCACGAAGGTCTCCGGCGAGATCCTCTTCCGGCACTGGGTGCTGCCCTTCGAGGCGCTGTCCGTGCTGCTGCTCGCCGCGCTCGTCGGCGCGATCGTCCTGTCCCGCAAGCGCGGAAGCAAGCAGGGAAGCGAGGAGAAGCGCTGATGCATCTCGTCTGTCCGGCCGTCCTCGCCGCCCTGCTGTTCTGCACCGGCCTGTACGGCGTGCTGGCCCGGCGCAACGCCATCCTGGTCCTGATGTCCGTCGAGCTGATGCTCAACGCCGTCAACCTCAACCTGGTCGCCTTCGACGTGTGGCTGCGCGACACGCTCCACGCCGGCCAGGCGCTCACCCTGTTCGTCATCGCCGTCGCCGCCGCCGAGATCGGCATCGGCCTGGCGATCGTCCTGCTCGTCTACCGCAACCGCGGCACCGCCGACGTCGACCGGCTCCGCGACCTGCGCGAGGACGAGCCGGCAACCCCACCCGCCGACCGCGAGGAGAAGGCAGAGGCCGCCGCGTGAGCACCACGACCACCGCCGTCCTCGCCCCGCTCCTGCCGTTCCTCGGCGCCCTCGCCGGCCTGCTGACCGGTCGGCGCGCGCCCGGCCTGACCCGGCCGCTGGCCGTGCTGCCGACCGTGGCGGCCGCCGTGCTGACCGTGGTCGTCGCCTGGCGGCAGGGCGGCGGCGCGGCCATCGACGCCGCCACCCGGCTCACCCCGACCGGGTCCGTGCCCATCGACCTCGCCCTGCACCTGGACGGCTTCGCCGTCCTCGTCGCCGTGCTGGTCGGCGTCGTCGCGTCCTGCGTCCAGCTGTACTCGACGGCCTATCTGCGCGACGACCCGCGCTACCCCTCCTACGCCGCGCTGGTCTCCCTCTTCACCTCCGCCATGCTGCTCGTCGTCTACTCCGGCGACCTCATGGTGCTGCTGGTCGGCTGGGAGATCATGGGCATCTGCTCGTACTTCCTCGTCGGCCACTACTGGGAGACCGAGGCCGCCCGCGCCGCCTCGCTCAAGGCGTTCCTGGTCACCAAGCTCGGCGACGTGCCCTTCCTGATCGGCGTCTTCGCGCTCGCCGCCGATGCCGGGACGTTCCGGATCAACGGCATCCTGACCGCGGCCGTCTCCGGGCAGCTCGCGCACCCCACCCTCGTCGCGCTGCTGCTCCTGGCCGGCGTGGCGGGCAAGTCCGCGCAGTTCCCGCTGCACACCTGGCTGCCCGACGCGATGGCCGGCCCCACGCCCGTCTCCGCGCTGATCCACGCCGCGACGATGGTCGCGGCCGGCGTCTACCTCGTCGCCCGCCTGCTGCCCGTCTTCACCGCCTCCACCGCGGCCCTGGCCGTGCTCGCGGCGATGGCCGCGATCACCATGGTCGGCTCGGCCCTGGCGGCGCTGGCCCAGGACGACATCAAGCGCGTCCTCGCCTACTCGACGGTCGGCCAGCTCGGCTACATGACCGGCGCCCTCGCCGTCGGCAACCGGGGCGCCGCCGTCTTCCACCTCATCTCGCACGGCGCGTTCAAGGCCCTGCTCTTCCTCGCGGCGGGTGTCGTCATCCACGCCGCCGGCACGAACTCGCTCGCCGCGACCGCCCGCATGGGCGGGCTCGCGGGGCGCATCCCGGACGCGTTCTGGACGATGACCGTCGCCCTCCTCGCCCTCGCCGCCGTCCCGCCCTTCAGCGGCTTCTTCTCCAAGGAAGCCGTCCTCGGCGCCGCCGAGCACGCCGCCGGCGGGCACGCGGCCGGCATCCCCTCCGCGATCGGCTGGACCGTCCTCGTCGCCGGCCTGCTCACCGCCGTCCTCACCGCCGCCTACGCCACGCGCCTGTGGCTGCTCGCCTTCCGCGGCAGCGGCCCCGAGGCCACCGGCCACGGCCGCGAGCCGCTCGCCATGAACGCCGTGCTGTGGGTGCTCTTCGTCCCCACGGCCGCGCTCGGCCTGGCCGCCTGGAAGCTGCCGCACTGGTTCGACGGCCGCTCCCTCACACCGACCGCGACCACCTCGGTGATCTCCACCGGCTGCGCCCTCGCCGGTGCCCTCGCCGTCTACGCCGCCTGGCGCCGCACGCACGCGCTCGCCGCCCGCACGCCCATGGGCGCCGTCGCCGCCGACCCGGAGGCGGCCCCCGCCGTCTCCGAGGCCGAGGCCATCGCCAGCCACGTGGCCGCCTACGGCCACATCGCCGGCGCCACCGACCCCGCCGACCCCGGCCGGACCCTGCTCGGCCCCCTCCACCGGCACGCGGCCACCGGCTTCCACCTCGACGCCGTCTACGCCGCCCTCTTCGTACGGCCCGTGCGCGCGGCCGCCGGCCTCGCCCGTTTCCTGGACCGGGAGGTCGTCGACACGTACGTCCGCGCCGCCGCCACCGCCCCCGGTCTGCTCGGCGCCGCCGTCCGCCGGGCCCAGACCGGCAACGTGCAGACCTACCTCGGCGCGCTGGTCGCCGGCTCCGTCGTCCTGGCCGTCGCCGCCGTCCTCGTAGCCACGGGAGCCTGACCGTGAGTCATGCCGTCATGCAGTCCCTCCTCGCTGCGATCGTCCTGCTCCCCCTCCTCGGAGCCGTCGCCGCCCTGCTGCCCGCCCCGCCCGGGCTGAAGGGCCGCGGCCCCGACCAGGCCGTGCTGCGCCACGGCGTCACCGTCACCGGCGTCGTCCTCGCGCTGTCCGTCGCCCTCGCCGCCGGCTTCGACCACGACCACCCGGCCCGCATGCAGGCGACCACCGACATTGGCTGGATCCCCGCCATCGGCGCCCGGATCCACCTCGGCGTGGACGGCGTCTCGCTGCCCCTCCTCGTCCTGACCGCGCTGCTGACCTTCCTCTGCGCGCTCTACAGCTACTTCCGCCGGCCCGACGGCCCGTCCCCCAAGGCGTTCGTCGCGCTGGTCCTCGTCCTGGAGTCCGGCACCCTCGCGTCCTTCGCCGTCCTCGACCTGCTGCTGTTCTTCCTGGCCTTCGAGACGGTGCTCGTCCCGATGTACTTCCTCATCGCCCGCTGGGGCGGTGCCGGCAGGGAGCGCGCCGCCTGGCGGTTCATCCTCTACACGCTGCTCGGCTCCGTGGTGATGCTGCTCGGCCTCCTCCTCATCGGCATCAAGGGCGGCACCTTCGACATGGTGGCGCTGGCCGGCGCCAAGGGCGCGGGGCTCAGCCACACCACGCAGATCGTCGCCGTCGTCGCCATCGGCCTCGGACTCGCCGTCAAGGCCCCCATGTGGCCGCTGCACAGCTGGCTCCCCGACGCCCACACCGCCGCCCCCACCGTCGGCTCGGTGCTGCTCGCCGGCGTACTGCTCAAGATGGGCACCTACGGGTTCGTCCGCATCGTCCTGCCGATCACCCCCGACGGCGCCCACTCCTTCGCGCCCTACCTCGCCGCCTTCGCGGCCGTCGGCATCGTCTACGGCTCCCTGGTCTGCCTCGCCCTCGCCCGCCGGGGCGCCCGGGGCGACCTCAAGCGGCTCATCGCGTACTCCTCCGTCGGCCACATGGGCTTCGTGCTGCTCGGCATCGCCACCCTCACCCCGACGGGCGTCAACGGCGCGCTGTTCGCGAACATCGCGCACGGCCTCATCACCGGCCTGCTCTTCTTCCTCGTCGGCGCCGTCAAGGACCGCTACGGCACCACCGACCTCGACAGCCTCGCCGGACGCACCGGCGCCGCCCTCTACGGCCGCGCCCCGCGCCTCGGCGGGCTGCTCGCCTTCGGCGCCGTCGCCTCCCTCGGCCTGCCCGGCCTGGCCGGCTTCTGGGGCGAGATGCTCGCCATGTTCGGCTCCTTCCGCCCCGCCGACGGGCTCAGCCGCCCCGCCTACCTGACCTTCATGGCCCTGGCCGGCCTCGGCACCCTGCTGACGGCCGCCTACCTGCTGGTCGTCGTGCGGCGCGTGTGCATGGGCGGCGACGGCGAGGAGAGCGCCCCGGTGCACGCCCCCGCCCTCCCGGACGTCCGCTCGTACGAGTTCGCCGCCTGGACCCCGCTCGTGGCCCTCACCGTTCTCGCCGGACTCTGGCCCGCGGCCCTCCTCGGCCTCACCGACCCGGCCGTTCAGCAGCTCCTCCGAGGAGGCAAGTGATGGACTCCCTCGCCGGACCCCTCGCCGGAGGGGCCCTGGTCCAGTCCGTCGACTGGCTCGCGATCGCCCCGCCCACGATCACCGCGCTCGTCGCCCTGGTAATCCTCGTCGCCGACCTCTTCCTGCCCGAGGCCCGCAAGCCGCTCCTCGGCCGGACGGCCGTCGGCGGCCTGCTCCTGGCCGGCCTCGCACTCCTGCCGCTGCTGCACGGCGACCGCTCCACCTTCTGCCTCACCAGCGGCACACACGCGTGCAGCTACACCGCCGACCGCTTCACGCTCGTCATCCAGTTCCTCGTCATCGGCGGCGCCCTGCTCACCGCGCTGCTGTCCCTGCACGCCGTGGAGGACATGAGGCTGCCGGCCGGCGAGTACTGGTTCCTGCTGCTCTCCTCCGCCGCCGGCGCCGCCCTGCTGCCCGCCTCCCGCGACCTCGCCACCCTCGTCGTGGCCCTGGAGGTCGCCTCGCTGCCCGCCTTCGCCCTCGTCGGCCTTCGCCGCGGCGACGCACGCTCCTCCGAGGCGGCGCTGAAGTTCTTCCTGTCGTCCGTCACCGCGACGGCCGTCACCCTCCTCGGCGTCAGCTTCGTCTACGCCGCCACCGGCACCCTCCACCTGACCCAGGTCGCGACCGCGCTCGGCCACGTGCCCGCGCAGCTCGCCGTCCTGGCGAAGACCGGCGTCGCCCTCACCCTCGTCGGCTTCGCCTTCAAGACGGCCGCCGTCCCCTTCCACTTCTGGGTGCCCGACACCTACGTCGGCGCGCCGCTGCCGATCGCCGCCTATCTGTCGGTCATCGGCAAGGCGGTCGGCTTCACCGGCCTCATCCTCGTGACGGTCGTCGCCTTCCCGTCCTACGCCGACGTCTGGGGCCCCGCGCTGGCCGTCCTCGCCGCGCTCACCATGACCGCCGGCAACGTCGCCGCCCTCCGCCAGCGCCCGGACCGCGCCCACAGCGCCGTACGCCTCCTCGCCTGGTCCTCCGTCGGCCAGGCGGGCTATCTGCTCGTGCCCGTCGCGGCCGCCGGCTACGCCCACGACCCGGCGCACGCCGTCGGCTCCACCGTCGCCTACGCGCTGATGTACGCCGCCGTGAACCTCGGCGCCTTCGCGGTCGCCGCGCTCGTCGCCCGGACCAGCCCGGACAACCGCCTGGCCGACTACCGCGGCCTCCACGCGGCCAGGTCGGTCTCCCGGACCCGGGCCAGCAGCTCCCGGAACGTCGGGTCGCCCGAGGTGTCGGTGCGCAGC
>NZ_JBFAPH010000276.1:0-8265 GCF_040675635.1 Streptomyces sp. NPDC049577 | reverse complement strand
CCTCGGGAGACAGACCGCCGACCTCGCGCAGGAAGGCGCCCAGCGCGCGGCCCAGTTCGAGGGGCCGGCCGAGCTGGTCGCCCTTCCAGAACGGCAGCCGGCCCGGGGTGCCGGGCGCGGGCGTGACCAGGACGCGGTCCCGGGTGATGTCCTCGATCCGCCAGGAGGTGGTGCCCAGGGTGAAGACGTCGCCGACCCGGGACTCGTAGACCATCTCCTCGTCGAGCTCGCCGACCCGGCCGCCGCCCTTCTTGGGGTCGGCGCCGGCCAGGAAGACGCCGAACAGGCCCCGGTCCGGGATGGTGCCGCCGGAGGTGACGGCGAGCCGCTGCGCCCCGGGGCGGCCCGAGACCGTCCCGGCGACGCGGTCCCAGACCAGGCGGGGCCGCAGCTCCGCGAAGGCGTCGGAGGGGTAGCGCCCGGCGAGCATGTCGAGCACCCCCGAGTACGCGGACTCCGGCAGGGACGCGAAGGGCGCCGCCCGCCGCACGAGGGCCAGCAGCTCCTCCACGTCCCAGGTGTCCATGGAGACCATGGAGACGATCTGCTGGGCCAGCACGTCCAGCGGATTGGCGGGCACGCGCAGCGACTCGATGGCGCCCTGCCGCATCCGCTCGGTCACGACGGCGGCCTGCACCAGATCGCCCCGGTACTTGGGGAAGACCACGCCCGTGGAGACGGCGCCCACCTGGTGGCCGGCGCGGCCGACGCGCTGCAGGCCGGAGGCGACCGAGGGCGGCGACTCCACCTGCACGACGAGATCGACCGCGCCCATGTCGATGCCCAGCTCCAGGCTGGAGGTGGCCACGACGGCCGGCAGCCGGCCCGCCTTCAGATCCTCCTCGACCAGGGCGCGCTGCTCCTTGGAGACCGAACCGTGGTGCGCGCGGGCGAGGACCGGGGGCGCTCCCTTGGCCGGCCCGGAGCCGCCCATGAGCTGGGCGGGCGAGTGGTCCTCGGGCAGGGGCTCGCCGGTGGCCCGCTCGTGGGCGATCTCGTTGAGCCGGTTGCACAGCCGCTCGGCGAGGCGCCGGGAGTTGGCGAAGACGATGGTGGAGCGGTGCGCCTGGACGAGGTCGGCGATGCGCTCCTCCACGTGCGGCCAGATGGACGGCTTCTCCTTGCCGTCACCGCCGTCCTGCACGGGCGAACCGCCGAGCTCGCCGAGATCCTCCACCGGCACCACCACCGACAGGTCGAACTCCTTGCCGGACGGCGGCTGCACGATCTCCACCCGGCGCCGCGGCGAGAGGAAGCGCGCCACCTCGTCCACCGGCCGCACCGTCGCGGACAGGCCGATGCGCCGGGCCGGGCGGGGGAGCAGGGCGTCGAGCCGCTCCAGGGACAGGGCCAGATGGGCGCCCCGCTTGGTGCCGGCGACGGCGTGCACCTCGTCGAGGATGACGGTCTCCACACCGGCGAGCGCCTCGCGCGCGGCGGAGGTCAGCATCAGGAACAGCGACTCGGGCGTGGTGATCAGGATGTCCGGCGGGCGCGTGACGAGCGCGCGGCGCTCGGCGGCCGGGGTGTCGCCGGAGCGGATGCCGACCCGGATCTCCGGCTCGGGCAGGCCCAGCCGCACGGCCTCGTGACGGATGCCGGTCAGCGGGCTGCGGAGGTTGCGCTCGACGTCCACCGCGAGGGCCTTGAGAGGCGAGACGTAGAGCACCCGGCAGCGCTTGGCGCGCTCGGCCGGCGGCGGGGTGCTCGCCAGCCGGTCCAGGGAGGCGAGGAAGGCGGCCAGCGTCTTGCCGGAGCCCGTCGGGGCGACGACGAGCACGTCCGAGCCCGCGTCGATCGCCCGCCAGGCCCCCGCCTGCGCCGCCGTGGGGGCGGTGAAGGCCCCCGTGAACCAGGCGCGGGTCGCGGGGGAGAACGTGGACAGGGCCGAAGCCGGGTCCTCGGCCGAGCCCTGGTCCGTAGCCGTGTCGTTCGCCATGTCCCCCATCGTGCACCGCACCACTGACAATGCCCTGGAAGCGCAGGTCACGGGCGGTTTTCGGGGTGCGCGGCGGAACGCCGGAGGGGGGCGCGGTCAGATCGGGCGGCCGTGGGCGCGCAGGGTCAGCAGGGCGTCGATGGTCACCATCGGCCGGGCCTCCAGGGCCGTGCCCGGGGCCCACAGCCGCCACCGGACCGGCCAGCCGCCGTCCTCCTGCTGGGCACCGGCGAGGTGGTCCAGCGACCGATCGAGCTCGGTGTCGGTGAACCAGGGCCGGGCCAGCGAGTCCGGCGTCCGCGCGAAGTCGTGGGGGAAGTGGTGCTCGCCCGGGGCGTACCCCTCCGGAACGGGATGTTCCGCCGCCCGCTCGGGGTCCAGCACGGCGAGCCGCTGCTCGCGCACGGTCCGGCCGAGCCGCTCGGCGGCCGCCTCCGCGCGCGTGCGGTCCGGGGCGCCGTCGAGGAAGGCGACCGCGGCCGCCACCTCGTAGGGATGCGTCCGGGCCCCCCGGCACAGGGCCTCGACGGCGCTCCAGCAGAAGTCGGTGGCCCGGAACAGCCACGCGTGCCACACCTCGTTGCGGTGCAGCAGGCCCACCACGGGGCCGGTGGACAGCAGATCGCTGGGCGGGTCGTCCACCACCGGCAGCCAGGGCGCGGCCGGATAGCCGCGCAGCGAGGGGTGCAGGGCCGGCAGCGCGCCGTCCGGTGTGGAGACGGCCGTCAGGTAGCGGCACACCCGCTCGACGCGGCGGTCGCCGCAGCGGCCGATCTCGTCCAGCACCCTGAGCGCGAGCGCGGTGTGCAGCGGCTGGCTCACCGGGCCGCGCAGATCGGGTTCGAGGGCGTGGCCGTACCCGCCGTCGTCCCCCAGATAGGCGGTCAGGGCCGCCTCCACGGCGTCGGCGCCGCCGCCCAGGAAGTGGTAGGCGAACCTGCGCTGCTCCAGGACGCGGGCGGTGAGCCAGACGAAGTGCTCGGCACGGGCGACGGCGGATGCTCCGGATGGGGCCATGGACAAGACCGTAGGGCGGAAAGCGGCCCCGGTCAGCGGCTCGTGCCCGGCTGCACTCTCAGGGGCGGGATACTTGGCCCATGCGGTTGACGGTCTTCTGGCAGCGGATGGCGGACTACTTCGGCGCGTCGTACGCCGACTCGTTCGCGCGTGATCATGTGATGTCCGAGCTGGGCGGGAGGACCGTGCACCAGGCGCTGGACGCCGGCTGGGACGCCAAGGACGTGTGGCGGGCGGTGTGCCGGGCGCTGGAGATCCCCGAGGACAGACGTTGACCGGCGCCGACGCCGCCCGGATGCCCCGGTGGGTGCCCCGGGCGGTCGCGGTCGCGCTGCTCCTCGTCGCCTGCTACCAGGTGGCCGGCTGGGCCTTCCACCGGCTCTTCGGCCTCCTCCTTGATCTTCTGATCGCCTTCTTCCTGGCCCTGGCCATCGAGCCGGCCGTGCAGCGGCTGGCCGCGCGCGGCATGCGCCGCGGCCTCGCCACCGCCGTGGTCTCCCTCGTCATCACGGTCCTGGTCGTCGGCTTCCTGGCGCTGCTGGGCTCGATGCTGGCCGCCCAGATCCAGACCATCGTCGAGAACTTCCCCTCGTACCTGGACTCGGTGATCGGCTGGATCAACCGCACGTTCCACCGGGACCTCTCCCGGGTGAAGATCCAGCAGAGCCTGCTGCGCTCCGACTGGCTGCGCCGGTACGCGAGCAGCAGCGCGGGCGGGGTGCTGGACGTGTCGGCCACCCTCGTCGGCGGGCTGTTCCACCTGCTGACCGTGCTGCTCTTCGCGTTCTACTTCGCCGCCGACGGCCCCCGGCTGCGCCGCGCACTGTGCTCGGTGCTGCCACCGCGCCGGCAGGCGGAGGTGCTGCGCGCCTGGGAGCTCGCGGTGACGAAGACCGGCGGCTACATCTACTCGCGCGCCCTCATGGCGCTGATCTCCGGCGCCGCCCACTACGTCCTGCTGGCCGTCCTGGGCGTGCCCTACGCCCCGGCGCTCGCGGTGTGGGTGGGGTTCGTCTCGCAGTTCATCCCCACCATCGGCACCTATCTCGCGGGCGCGCTGCCGGTGCTGCTCGCCTTCACGGTCGACCCCTGGTACGCGGTGTGGGTGCTGGCCTTCGTGGTGGTCTACCAGCAGTTCGAGAACTATCTGCTGCAGCCGCGCATCACCGCCCGGACCGTCGACATGCACCCGGCCGTCGCGTTCGGCTCGGTCATCGCGGGGGCCGCGCTGCTCGGCGCGGTGGGCGCGCTGATCGCGATCCCGGCGACGGCGACGCTGCAGGCCTTCCTGGGGGCGTACGTGCGGCGGTACGACGTCGAGGGCGGGGACGGCGGAGAGGGCGTGGGGGGCACGGGGGGCGGCGCGGAGGGGCCCGGCGGCGACACGGGCCGCGCCGGTGGCGGGCACGCTTGACACTAAATTCGAACATCCATTCTTATGGGTGTCCCGAGCCTTGCCGGAGCCCCATGTTCCGGTGAGTTATCCACAGGTCGGGGCGACGCCCGGGCGCATTGTCAGTGGCAGGCGTTAGCGTCGTGGACGTGAAGCGATCGACTCAAGCGAACCGGGTGGAACCCATGGCAGGAACCGACCGCGAGAAG
Organism: Streptomyces sp. NPDC049577; assembly: GCF_040675635.1. Classification (NCBI taxonomy): domain Bacteria; kingdom Bacillati; phylum Actinomycetota; class Actinomycetes; order Kitasatosporales; family Streptomycetaceae; genus Streptomyces; species Streptomyces sp. NPDC049577. The sequence continues at coordinate 3,707 of NZ_JBFAPH010000276.1, read as the reverse complement.
GCGCTGGACGCCGCGCTCGCGCAGATTGAACGGCAATTCGGCAAGGGCGCCGTCATGCGCCTGGGCGAGCGGCCGAACGAGCCCATCGAGGTCATCTCCACCGGGTCGACCGCCCTCGACGTCGCCCTCGGCGTCGGTGGCCTGCCGCGCGGCCGCGTCGTGGAGATCTACGGACCGGAGTCCTCCGGTAAGACGACCCTGACGCTGCACGCCGTGGCCAACGCGCAGCGGGCCGGTGGCACCGTCGCGTTCGTCGACGCCGAGCACGCCCTCGACCCCGAGTACGCCAGGAAGCTCGGCGTCGACATCGACAACCTGATCCTGTCCCAGCCGGACAACGGCGAGCAGGCCCTGGAGATCGTCGACATGCTGGTCCGCTCCGGCGCGCTCGACCTGATCGTCATCGACTCCGTGGCCGCCCTGGTGCCGCGCGCGGAGATCGAGGGCGAGATGGGCGACTCGCACGTGGGCCTCCAGGCCCGTCTGATGAGCCAGGCGCTGCGGAAGATCACCAGCGCGCTCAACCAGTCCAAGACCACCGCGATCTTCATCAACCAGCTCCGCGAGAAGATCGGCGTGATGTTCGGCTCCCCGGAGACCACGACCGGTGGCCGGGCCCTGAAGTTCTACGCCTCGGTGCGCATCGACATCCGCCGCATCGAGACGCTGAAGGACGGCACGGAAGCGGTGGGCAACCGCACCCGCTGCAAGGTCGTCAAGAACAAGGTGGCCCCGCCCTTCAAGCAGGCCGAGTTCGACATCCTCTACGGCCAGGGCATCAGCCGCGAGGGCGGCCTGATCGACATGGGTGTCGAGCACGGCTTCATCCGCAAGGCCGGTGCCTGGTACACCTACGAGGGCGACCAGCTCGGCCAGGGCAAGGAGAACGCCCGCAACTTCCTCAAGGACAACCCCGACCTCGCCAACGAGATCGAGAAGAAGATCAAGGACAAGCTCGGCGTCGGCACCCGGCCCGAGGCCTCGGCGGCCGAGCCCGGCACGGACGCCGCGGTGACCGGTGCGGCCGCCGCCGAGCCGGCCAAGTCGGTGCCCGCCCCGGCCGCGAAGTCCACGGGGAAGACCGCCAAGGCCGCGGCGAAGAGCTAGCCCGTGCGAGCGGCCGAACGAACGGGCGGCGACGCTCCCTTCCCGTCGAGGGCCGGGGACGGGGCGCCGCCGCCACCGGAGGAGCAGGCGCGGGCCATCTGTCTGCGCCTGCTCACCGGTTCCCCGCGCACCCGCAGACAGCTCGCGGACGCCCTGGCCAAGCGGGGCATCGCCGACGAGGTCGCCGAGGAGGTGCTGTCCCGCTTCGAGGACGTGGGCCTGATCGACGACGCGGCGTTCGCCGGCGCCTGGGTGGAGTCCCGGCACCGGGGCCGGGGCCTGGCCCGCCGTGCCCTGGCGCGCGAGCTGCGCACCAAGGGCGTGGACTCCGCGATCGTCGACGAGGCCGTGGGGCAGCTGGACCCCGAGCAGGAGGAGCGCACGGCCCGCGAGCTGGTCGAGCGCAAGCTGCGGGCCACCCGCGGCCTGGACCGGGAGAAGCGCATCCGCCGGCTCGCGGGGATGCTGGCCCGCAAGGGTTACTCCGAGGGCCTCGCCCTGCGCGTGGTGCGCCGTGCGCTGGAGGAGGAGGGCGACGACCCGGAGCTCCTCGACGGCTACCTCCCCGAGGACTGACCGGGCGGAAGCACCGGCAGGCCCGCCGCGCGCCACGCCTGGAAACCACCCGCCAGGTCCGTGGCGTGCCGCAGGCCGAGCCGGTGCAGGGAGACGGCGGCCAGCGAGGAGGCGTAGCCCTCGTCGCACACCACCACGATCCGCAGGTCGTGGTCCGTGGCCTCGGGGGCGCGATGGGCGCAGGCCGGGTCCAGGCGCCACTCCAGCTCATTGCGCTCGACGAGGAGCCCCCCGGGGATCGTGCCGTCCCGCTCCCGCAGCGCCGCGTACCGGATGTCGACCAGCAGCCCGCCCCGGGCCTGGACCTCGGCGGCCTGGGCCGGGCCCAGCCGGACGAGGTCCGCGCGTGCCGCGGACAGCAGTTCCTCGACCCTCATGCCCACTCCTCCGGCCACTCGACCTGCTCCAGCCGCAGCACCGGCCCGCTGCGGCCGTACCGCCGCATCAGGGGCAGCGGCGGGTGATAGGCGTGCACGGACACCGCGTGCCCCTCGGCGGAGGAGTTGAACACCTGGTGCACATGGTGCGGGCCGAAGGCCCGGCCCTCGCCTGCCGTCAGCTGTCGTTCGCGGTCGACGTCCTCCGCCAGTTCCAGCAGGGTCCAGCCCTCCGCCGGCAGGGCGGCGGCCAGCGACTGCTCCGTCAGCCGGCCCACCGCCGTGGCGAAGGCGCCGTTCGAGCCGCCGTGGTCGTGCCAGCCGGTGCCGCTGCCCGGCGGCCAGCCGATGAGCCACGCCTCGCTGCCGCCCGGCCCGTCGAGCCGCATCCAGGTGCGCCCCTCGGGATCGAGGGGCAGCGAGGCGACCAGCGCGGCGTCCGCCGCGATCCGGCGTACGAAGTCCAGGAGTTCGGCCGGTGACGGGCCACCGGCGGCAGGAGCGGCGGCCGGTGGAACAGCCGGCGCGGCGGGGGAGACGGAAGAGGGCACGAGGAACGCGGGCATGAGGGCGCGTACGGGAAAGAACACGGGGAACCGTCCGGAGTCCTGGGAGATCGCGAAGAGGCGCGCGCCGCTCAGCGGGCGGTCGCGCGAAGGAAAGGCGGATCAGCAGGACGGACGACAGACACAGCCCGCGTAGCGGACGAGGTCCAGATGGACCCTCCGCCAGAAACGCGCGCCACTGTCAGTCACGCTCGGATTCCATCACGGTGCCACGGCCCGGTCAACGGTTGGCCGCAGCCTCACTGGACGCTTCGGCCGCCTCCTCGGACGCGCCCGCCGTCCCCGTGTGTTCGCCGGCCCCGGCCTGGGCCGGCGCGCCTCCGCGGACCGCGTCCGCACAGGCGAAGAGCTCCGCCGGCCGGACCCCGTCGAGTGCGGCCACCAGATGCCCGTCCGGCCGGACGACCAGCACGGTGTGCGCGGCCGCGCCCGGATAGCCCTCGGCCACCAGCAGTTCGGCCGCCATGGGCAGCGCGGAGACCGCCGTCGCCAGCTGGGGCATGAGCCCCGCGCCCAGCCAGTGCCGCCGCTCCCACACGCCCGTGCCCGGCGCGACGAGCACCACCAGCAGCGCGCCGCCCAGCCGGTCCCGCAGCCAGGCGTCCGCTCCGTCCGGCGCGGTCACCGGCACGTCCACGACCTGTGCACCCACCCCGGCCACCGCCGCGGCACCGGCCGGCGGCGCGGGTGCCAGGGGCGTACGGGCGTACTGCGGTGGCGCGCCGAGCACGCCGCGCCCCACGTGCCCGTCGGTGAGCGCCGCGTCCAGACCGCGTGCCGAGCCGGGCACCACGGTGCGGCGCACGGCCTGCCAGCCGCCGGTGCCGCGCACCGCCGGCAGCATCCGGTCGGCGGCACGCAGCCGGGCCGCGACCGCCGTCCGGCGCTCCGCCTGGTAGCTGTCGAGCAGGGTGCCGGACGCGCCGTGGTGCCAGGCGAGCGCCAGCTTCCAGGCGAGGTTCTCGGCGTCCCGCAGCCCCTCGTCGAGCCCCTGCGCGCCGAGCGCGCCCAGCAGATGGGCGGCGTCACCGGCCAGGAAGGCGCGCCCGGAACGCCAGCGGCGCGCGAGGCGGTGGTGCAC
>NZ_JBFAPH010000275.1:0-8285 GCF_040675635.1 Streptomyces sp. NPDC049577 | reverse complement strand
GGCCCGCAGCGCCACGGCGAACGATCCGCGCACCTGCTCGGTGACGGTGGCCGGCCCGTAGTCGCGGCGGCCGATCAGCTCGGCGGGGACCCGGCGCAGCAGCTCCTCCAGCCCCGCCTCGTCCCGTACGACGGGTGCGGCGAGCCAGCGGGCGTCGAACCCCGTCCCGGCCGGGGCGGCGGCCCCGAAGCGGACCGGGCAACCGAACATCGGCCCGTACTCGGCCGCGTACGGGGGCGCCGGATGGCCGAACCGGGCCCAGTGCAGGGGGATCCGGCGGCCGATCAGCCAGCTGGCCAGCCGGTGCCAGATCATCAGCGCGCTCTCCGCGAGGAACCAGCCCTCGGCGAGGCCCCGCAGATCGTTGCGGAGGAGGAGGACGGCCTCCCCGTGCCGTTCCTCCAGGGCGAGGTCGGGGCCGCCGGGGAACAGCCCGTAGAAGCGGACGGCCCGTGCCAGGGCGGTGCCGAGGTCGCGGCAGCCCACGCAGGCGTAGCCCATCATGGCGAAGGTCCCGGGCCGGCTCGGCACCCGGCCGAGGCCGAGGAACTCGTCCCGCGTCGCCCGGTGCAGGGCGCGCACCAGCCGCGCGAACTGCTCGGGCGTCACGCGCGCCGCGTCGTCCCTCAGCAGCAGTGGCGGTATCCGCGCGGTCTGCAGGAGCGGCACCACGTCCAGGCCGAGTCGTCGCGCCCCGCCGAGCGCGGCGCGCACCCGGTGCACGGTGATCGTCGGGGTGCCGTCCACGCGGAGCACGGTAGTGCCGGGGGCGTGATCCTTGGCAGGAAATTGACGGACGCGGCGCGGACGGTGGGAGCCGGGATTCACCGAACGCGGGGTGAAGGAAATCTAAGCGTTGTACAAACCGGGCGCGAAATGATCGTGGCGTGGGCCGGTGGTGCGCCGGGACGGCCGAATACAGCTGTTTTCCGGCCGATTCTCTCGCGATACAAAAGCAGGTGCCCTGCTTTCCGCCGCGAGGCGGAAGAGGCAGGGCACCTTGGGTACTGCACTGGCCCGGACCGAGGTCCGGGGAAGATCACGCCGGGGTGACGTTCTCCGCCTGCGGGCCCTTCGGGCCCTGGGTGACGTCGAAGGTGACCTGCTGGTTCTCCTCGAGGGAGCGGAAGCCAGCGGCGTTGATCGCGGAGTAGTGGACGAAGACGTCGGGGCCCCCGCCGTCCTGGGCGATGAAGCCGAAGCCCTTTTCAGCGTTGAACCACTTCACGGTTCCGGTAGCCATAAAGCCCTCCTTGGGCCAAAGGGTTGCCCTGCTCCAGAACCTGCGAGAAGTCTGAAAACTACAAAAGCCTGCGGGTCACATGCTCCGCAGGCCTTGTACTGCAAGGGAAACCAAACTGCAACTTGCGGCGAGCCTAGCACGCGGGCTTCCCGGGGGAAAGAGTCGAAGATCACCTCCAGGGCGGGTTTTCGGCGCCTTCCGGCCGGAAAAGATCCCTGGTCGGGCACTGGCCGCCCCGGAGCCCCGCGGGGACCCCGGTCGGGCGCCCGCCCCGGACCGGGGCTAGCCTCCGGATGTGGACAATTCAGCTTCAGACGTACCGTCCGTCACCGACCGTCCCGACGGGCTGCGTGCCCGTCCGCGCGTGGGTCACATCCAGTTCCTCAACTGCCTGCCCCTCTACTGGGGCCTGGCGCGCACGGGCACGCTGCTCGACCTGGATCTGCGGAAGGACACCCCGGAGAAGCTCAGCGAGCAGCTGATCGAGGGTGAGCTGGACATCGCTCCGGTCACGCTCGTCGAGTTCCTGAAGAACGCCGGCGACCTCGTCGCCCTGCCGGACATCGCGGTGGGCTGCGACGGCCCGGTCATGTCCTGCGTGATCGTCTCCAAGCTCCCCCTGGACCGGCTGGACGGGGCGCGCGTCGCCCTCGGCTCCACCTCGCGCACCTCCGTGCGCCTGGCGCAGCTGCTGCTCGCCGAGCGCCACGGCGTGCGGCCCGACTACTACACCTGTCCGCCCGATCTCGCCGCGATGATGCAGGAGGCGGACGCGGCGGTCCTCATCGGCGACGCGGCGCTGCGGGCCTCCCTGCACGACGCGCCCCGGCTCGGGCTGGAGGTCCACGATCTGGGGCGGATGTGGAAGGAGTGGACGGGCCTGCCGTTCGTCTTCGCCGTCTGGGCCGTCCGCCGCGACTACCTGGCCCGTGAGCCGCACATCGTGCGCACGGTCCACGAGGCGTTCCTGGCGTCCCGCGACCTGTCCCTGGAGGAGGTCACCAAGGTCGCCGAGCAGGCGGCGCACTGGGAGGCGTTCGACGCCGGGCTGCTGGAGCGCTACTTCACCACGCTCGACTTCCGCTTCGGCCCGGACCAGCTGGCGGGCGTCACCGAGTTCGCCCGGCGGACCGGGCCCACGACGGGCTTCCCGGCGGACGTGCGGGTGGAACTGCTGAAGCCCTGACCCCTCCGGGGAGGGGCCAGGGCTTCTCGGCCTCTTCGCGTCGCCGGGCTTCCGTGGAACGAACCGGGGCCCGGCGGCGCCGCGCGGGGCGGCGGTGCGGGGGTCAGGAGGCGGGCGTCGGGCCTTCCATGTGCTCGCTGATCCACTGGATGCTGCTGTTGCCCATGCCCTTCACATAGGTCTTGGCGTCGTGCTTGCCGCCCTGGATGACCTCGAGATGGGTGTGGATGGGGCCCTTGTTGCCGTAGGTGGCGATGTACTTGTCGACGCCCTGCCGCGTGATCGCGGCCTCCAGCGTGCCGTACTGGAAGGCGATGAAGACGTCCTTGTCGCCGTCCTTGTCCTTGCCGGCCTTGTCCTTGTTCTTGGCGCCCTTGGGGCTCTTGGGGGCCTTCGGGGCGTTGGCCTCGTCGATCAGCCGCTGCGAGAGCACCTCGGGGTTGTTCTCCCGCATCTCGGCCTCGTGGCCCTTCCACAGCGGGGAGTCCGGGACGATGTCCGGGCCGGAGGCGATCACGGCCTTGAACTTGTCCGGGTGCTTCATGACGGCCTTGAAGCCGGCGAAACCGCCGGAGGAGGAGCCCATGAAGGCCCAGCCGTCACGCGACTTCAGGGTGCGGAAGTTCTGCTTGACCAGGTCCGGGACGTCCTCGGTGAGCCAGGTGCCCATCTTGGGCTGGTTCGGGATGTCGCTGCCGTCGTAGTAGTACTTGGCGTCCGGGTTGAGGACCGGCATCGCGAGGATGAAGGGGAGGCTCTTGCCCTCCTGCGACCACTTGGCGATGGAGGACTCCAGGCCCAGGTCGGTGCCCATCCAGTAGTTGTTCGGGTAGCCGGGGCCACCGGGCAGCGCGATCAGGACGGGGAAGCCGCTGTTCTTGTACTTCGGGTCCTCGTACTGCTTGGGCGCCCAGACCCAGACCTTGCCCTTGAAGCCGGACTTCTTGCCGTCCAGCGTCGTCACGGCGATGTGGGTGCCGTCGCCCATGGTGTTGGCGTTCTTGAACTCCGCGGCCGGACCCGTGGGCATCAGCACCTTGGAGTCGGCCGGCTCGGCGCCACCGGTGGTGCCGCCCGCCTGGCCGCCCGCGGCCTGGTCCTGGCCGAAGCTGACCGGCTTGCCCTTGTCGGAGAAGGGGCCGATGTTCATGTACTTCATGACTCCGCCGGCGACGAGCGCCAGCACGGCTATGCACGCCGCGACGATGAGCCACGTCCTGCCGCGCCGGCGCCCCTGCGGCTCCGGCTCGTAGCCGCCGTACGGACCGTCGTGCCGGTCGTAGCCGTGCGGCTCGTACCCGTGCGGGTCGTACTGGTCGTCGGGCCGCCGGTAGTCCCCCGGGGCGGGGGGTGCCTGCCGGTACCCGCCGGCCGGCGGGTAGCCGCCGCCGTTCCCCGGCCGGCCACCGGTCTGCTGGTATCCCCCACTGGGCGGGTAGCCCCCGTTGGGTGAATGCGTCATCGCGTCGCTCCGGACTGATGCTGCTGCCCCGAAGGACATGACGGTTCGTTCCGTCGTAGTGGATGGCCGAACCCGGGTTCGGGGTTCCTCGGACACCCCGTGAATTGAGTCATAGGCGGCTCGCGGCACGGGCCGGTGGACGGGCCCGCCCGCCCCCTGTCCCGTCAGGCCCCTTATGTACGCTGAATCGTCGTACAACGAACCCTCCGAAGGGACGCCTCGGTGACCGAGAACGCCGACCTCACGTCTTGCGACGTCACAGCCGTCCTCGACCGCGCCGCGGCCGGTGGCCGGATCACCCCGGAGGAGGCGCTGGAGCTGTACCGCTCCGCGCCGCTGCACGCGCTGGGCGCGGCGGCCGACGCCGTGCGCCGCAAGCGGTACGCCGGCGTGGAGCACATCGCCACGTACATCATCGAGCGCAACATCAACTACACGAACGCGTGCGTCACCGCGTGCAAGTTCTGCGCCTTCTACGCCCCGCCGAAGAGCGACAAGGTGTGGACCCGGCCGCTCGACGACATCCTGCGTCGCTGCGCGGAGACCGTGGAGCTCGGCGGCACCCAGATCATGTTCCAGGGCGGCCACCACCCGGACTACGGCGTGGAGTACTACGAGGAGCACTTCGCGGCGATCAAGAAGGAGTTCCCGCAGCTCGTCATCCACTCCCTCGGTGCCTCCGAGATCGACCACATGTCGCGCATCTCGGGGGTGAGCGCCGAGGAGGCCATCCGCCGCATCCACGCCGCCGGGCTCGACTCCTTCGCGGGCGCCGGCGCCGAGCTGCTGCCGGCCCGGCCGCGGCAGGCGATCGCGCCGCTGAAGGAGTCCGGCGAGCGCTGGCTGGAGATCATGGAGATCGCCCACAACCTGGGCGTCGAGTCGACCTCCACCATGCTCATGGGCACGGGCGAGACCAACGCCGAGCGCATCGAGCACCTGCGCATGATCCGCGACGTCCAGGACCGCACGGGTGGCTTCCGCGCCTTCATCCCGTACACCTACCAGCCCGAGAACAACCATCTGAAGGGCCGGACGCAGGCCACGATCTTCGAGTACCTGCGCATGATCGCCATCGCGCGGCTCTTCCTCGACAACGTGGCCCACATCCAGGGCTCCTGGCTGACGACCGGCAAGGAGGTCGGCCAGCTCTCCCTGCACTACGGCGCGGACGACCTCGGCTCGATCATGCTGGAGGAGAACGTCGTCTCCTCGGCGGGCGCCAGGCACCGCTCCAACCGCATGGAGATCATCGACCTGATCCGCAAGGCGGGCCGCGTCCCGGCGCAGCGCGCCACGACGTACGAGCACCTGGTCGTGCACGACGACCCGGCGAACGACCCGGTCGACGACCGCGTCGTCTCGCACCTGTCCTCGACGGCGATCGAGGGCGGCACGGCGCACCCCGAGCTGACGATCGTCGAGGCGGGCTGACGGGCCGCCCGTGCTGACGCTGCACGCGGCGGACCTGCTGATCACCGCCCCCGGCACGGCTCCCGTGCCGGGCGGCGCGGTGGCCGTCGACGGTGACACGGTGGCGGCGCTCGGCCCGTACGAGGAGCTCGCCGCCGCGCTGCCGGACGCCCGGGTCCGCCGCTGGCCCGGCGTCCTCACGCCCGGCCTGCGCCAGCGGAACGCGGAGTGGCTGCTGACCCGCGCCTACCACCCGGACCCGCGCGAACACGCCGAGCTCGGCGACCGCCCGCTGACCGGCGACCGCCTCGCCGCACTGGACCTGACGGACACCCGCCGCTCGGGCAGCGTCCGCCGCGGCCTCCAGCAGATGCTGCGGCACGGCACGACGGCGGTGACGGGCCCGTTCACCGACCCGGTGGTCGCCACCGCGGTGGCCCGGTCGGGGCTGCGCGTCCTGCCGGGGGCCGCGGCGGGGGAGCCGGACCTGGACCCCCTGCGGGGAGCCCCGGACCTGGCGGACGTGACGGGCGCCCCTCTGACCGTGGGCGGGCGGGCCGACCTCGCGGCGTTCGACGTGCCGGACGCCGCGGCGCTGCTCGCGGCCGGGGCGGGGACATGCGTGGCGACGCTGCTTGCGGGGCGGCTGGTGTTCCGGCGAGTCTGAGGGCGCTCGGTTCCATCGACTTGGCGGGCATCGTCAAGCTCTGACGTCCCCGTCCAAGATCCGTGCGGGCCGTGGGGAAGAATGGCCGGGTGACCCGAGCATCCCTGGACAAGCAGCCGCACGAAGTCGCCGCGATGTTCGACGACGTGGCGGCGAAGTACGACCTGACCAACGACGTGCTCTCGCTCGGCCAGGCCCGCCTCTGGCGCAAGGCCGTGGCGCAGGCCGTGGACGCCCGGCCCGGGCAGAAGGTGCTGGACCTCGCGGCCGGCACGGGCACCTCCTCGATGCCGTTCGCGGCCGTCGGCGCGTACGTCGTACCGTGCGACTTCTCGCTCGGGATGCTGCGCGTGGGCAAGAAGCGTCAGCCCTGGATGCCGCTGACCGCCGGTGACGCGACCCGGCTGCCCTTCGCCGACGAGGTCTTCGACGCCGTCACCATCTCCTTCGGGCTGCGCAATGTGCAGGACACCGGTGCCGCGCTGCGCGAGATGCTGCGCGTGACCAAGCCCGGCGGGCGCGTGGTGATCTGCGAGTTCAGCCAGCCGACGTGGGCACCGTTCCGGCGCGTCTACACCGAGTACCTGATGCGTGCCCTGCCGCCCGTCGCGCGGGCCGTCAGCAGCAGCCCCGACGCGTACGTCTACCTCGCCGAGTCGATCCGTGCCTGGCCGGACCAGCCCGCGCTCGCCGGGCGGCTCCAGGAGGCCGGCTGGTCGAAGGTCGCCTGGCGCGATCTGACGGGCGGCATCGTCGCTCTGCACCGGGGTGTGAAGAGCCTCTGATACGCCGGACGAGGGGCGTGCACGTCTGTACGATCTTGGTCGCCCCTCGCCCGCCGTGTCCCGGAGCGCTCCATGCCGTCGTTCTGTCCCGCCTGTGGTTCCGCGTTCGTGACGGAAGCACGCTTCTGCATGACGTGCGGGAAGGAGCGGCCACCGGCCGGTGGGGCCGTGCCGCCGCCTCCACCGCCGGCGCCGCCGTCCTACGCCCCGGGAGCCGGTGCCGCGCTGTCGCCCGCCGTGCCGTCGCCCGCCGCGCTGTTCCTGCGGCGCGCGTTCACGGGTGACTGGGCCGGTGCCGCGAAGGCGGTGCTGTGGCCCGCCGTTCCGCTGTTCGTCCTGGCGCTCGTGGTCTCGCTCGCCTCCGACGGCGACTACGACGACATTCACTTCGCGAGCTGGTCCGAACGTTTCCAGGCAGCGCTGGGGCTGCTGTTGCAGGGGCTCGGTGCCGGCCTGGAGGTCGAGACCCGCCGGAACGGCGGACTGCTGACCTCGTTCGTGCAGGGGAGCGGCTCGATATCCGTCTGGCCGCTGACCATCACCGTCCTGTGGGCCTTCGCGGTCGCCGTCGGCGCCCGCCGGCTGCGCCGCTCGCAGGGGACGGGCGGCGGCGCGGAGGCCGCGCTGCGGATCGCGCTGCTCGCGGGCGCGGTCGTGCTGGCGCTCGGCCTGTACGGGCAGCCGGACGCCGATCTCGTCTCCATCGACACCACGCCGGTGCTCGCCGCGCTCTTCACCTTCGCCCTGTCGGGCGCGGTGAGCGCGGCCGTGCTGTGCCGCGACGCGCTGGCCGTGCGCCTGGGCGCCGGCGCGCTGATGGCCGTACGGGCGTGGGGCACGGCCCTGCGCGCCCTCGGGCTGTCGGTGGGGTTGTGCGGACTGATCGTCTTCGTCGTGATCGCCTCGCACCAGCACGAGGCGGGCGGCGGCGGGGCCGTGGCCGCCTCGCTGCTCTTCCTGGCCAACCTGGGTCTGATGGGCCTCGGGCTGTCCTGGGGCGCCGGCGTGGAGGGCTCGGCCAGTGACGGCGGCCGTCCGGAGGGCGGCACATTCGGCCTGTCCGAACTCGGTGACGCGGCCGGCTCGTCCGGCGGCTGGGCCCAGGCCGGCGCCCTGGCGGTGGGCGCGCTCTGTGCGGTCGTCCTTGCCGTCCTCGCCGCCCGCCGCTCCGCGGACCGGCGCGAACAGGCCCTGGCGGGCGCGTTCTTCCTGGGCGCGCTGTTGCTGCTGTCGTGCGTCTCCGGTGCGGAGATGAACATGTCGGCGGGCTCGGCGTTCGCGAGCCGCTCCCACGAGATGCACGCGAGCGTGGGCACGAACGGCGGCGAACTGTTGCTGTTCGGCCTGGTGTGGACGGCGGGCGCGGTGCTGCTGGCGACCCTCCTGGGCCGCACGAGCCTCGCGAGCCCGCGGCCCGCCTCCCCGGTTCCCGCTCACGGTTTCCCGCCGGCTCCCGGGATGCCGCCGGTCGCCCCGGCGACACCGCCCGCCTGGCCGGCGACCCCCGCCCCGGTCCCGCCCGCGCCGGC
>NZ_JBFAPH010000274.1:0-8288 GCF_040675635.1 Streptomyces sp. NPDC049577 | reverse complement strand
AGCGCGCGCAACGCGGCCGGCCCGCTGCCGGCCGCCGAGACGTCCACGTCCTGCTCGGCCGCGAGGGCGGCGGCGAGCGACTCGGCGAAGATGCGGTGGTCGTCGACCACCAGTACCCGAATACGTGCCACGGCCACCCCCAAATCCCGGCGGACGAACCAGTGCGGGTACGGCGCCCGGACCGCGGCCGCCACACGCACGGCCGCCGCCGCGCGCTTCGGCAACTTCCCCGCCCCCGGGCGTCGTACCTGCCTGTCTCGCCCCCTGATCAGCGTCGGCCCCCACCGACGCCTGTTCTTCAGCGTACGGCGGGGGTGGGGCCGGGGAGGGGGATTCACGAAACCTGGCCGTCACCGGTGGTTGTGGTGTGCTTTCTGTTCGGTATTGAGCGAGCTGGGTCCGGTCGAACGGTCAGCCGACCCTCCGGGCCCCCTCCCCCGGCACCACCGGGAACACCCTCGGCTCCGCGAGACCCGCCGCGGCGAAGGCCGCGCGCACGGCCTCCTCCACCCGCTCCGCGTCGCCCTCCTCCACCAGGACGATCGCCGAGCCCCCGAACCCGCCGCCCGTCATCCGCGCGCCGAGCGCGCCCGCGGCGGTCGCCGCCGAGACGACGAGGTCGAGTTCGCGGCACGAGACGGCGAAGTCGTCGCGCAGGGAGAGATGGCCCTCGGTCAGGACCGGGCCGACGGGCCGTGGGTCACCCGCGTCGAGAACGGCCATGACGCGCTCCACGCGGTGGTTCTCGGTCACGACGTGCCGTACGAGCGGCCGCAGGGCGGGATCGGGCACCTTCTCCAGCGCCTCGGGCAGTTGTTCGTAGGGGATGTCGCGCAGGGCGGGTACGCCGAGGGCGTGGGCGCTCGCCTCGCAGGCCGCGCGGCGGGCGGCGTACTCGGTGAAGCCGAGGGAGTGGTCGACGCGGGTGTCGACGACGAGCAGGCGCAGGCCCCACCAGGCGAGGTCGAAGGGGATCTGCCGCCGGGCCAGGTCGCGGGTGTCGAGGTGCAGGGCGAGCCCGGCCGAGCAGCAGGCGGCGGCGAACTGGTCCATGACCCCGCAGGGGACGCCGGCGAAGTCGTTCTCGGCGCGCTGGGCCAGCAGCGCCAGCTCCTCCCGGCCGAGGCCGGTGTCGTACAGCTCGGCGAGGGCGAAGGCCGTGGCGACCTCCAGGGCGGCCGAGGAGGACAGGCCCGCGCCCACCGGCACATCGCTGTGGACGTGCAGGTCCGCGCCGCCGACGGGGTGCCCGGCCGTGCGCAGGGCCCAGGCGACCCCGGCCGGGTAGGCGGCCCAGCCGGAGACCCCGCCGGGCGCGAGGCCGTCGAGGGCCAGCTCGACGGTGCCGCCGGGCACGCCGTCGGAGTGCAGGCGCAGCAGGCCGTCCTCGCGGGGGCGGGCGGCGACGCGGGTGAGGAGGGGCAGGGCGAGGGGCATGACGAAGCCCTCGTTGTAGTCGGTGTGCTCACCGATGAGGTTGACCCGGCCGGGCGCGGCCCAGACGCCGGCCGGGGTGGTGCCGAAGGTGTCCTGGAAGCCCTCGACGGCCCGCTGGGTGCTCATGCGTGCTCCGTCCGGACGTGGCGGGCGAAGGCCCAGGCGTCCTCGATGATGCCGGCGAGGCCGGGGCGGGCCGGGGTCCAGCCGAGCCGCTGCCGGGCGCGGTCGGCGGAGGCGACCAGGACGGCGGGGTCGCCGCCGCGGCGCGGGGCGGTGCGCTGCGGGACGGGGTGGCCGGTGACCTTGCGGGCGGTCTCGATCACCTCGTGGACGGAGAAGCCGTTGCCGTTGCCGAGGTTGCAGATCAGGTGCTCGCCGGGGCGGGCGGCGCCGAGGGCGAGCAGATGGGCCTCGGCGAGGTCGGCGACGTGGATGTAGTCGCGTACGCAGGTGCCGTCGGGGGTGGGGTAGTCCTCGCCGTAGACGGAGATCGCCTCGCGCTCGCCGAGGGCGACCTGGAGGACGAGCGGGATGAGGTGCGACTCGGGGTCGTGGCGCTCGCCGTAACGGCCGTGTGCACCGGCCACGTTGAAGTAGCGCAGGGAGACGGCGGCCAGTCCGTGGGCCGCGCACTCGGCGCCGATCATGTGGTCGACGGCGAGCTTGGTGGCCCCGTACGGGCTGGTGGGCACGGTCGGGGCGGTCTCGGTGAGGGGGACGGCGCCGGGTTCGCCGTAGACGGCGGCGGTGGAGGAGAAGACCAGCGTGCGGACTCCGGCGTCGCGCATGGCGTCGAGCAGTTCGATCGTGCCGCCGACGTTGTTGCGCCAGTACGCCTCGGGGCGGGCCACGGACTCGCCGACCTGGGAGTGGGCGGCGAAGTGCAGGACGGCGTCGTAGGAGCCGTCCAGCCAGCGCGCCGCGTCCTGCACGCGCCCCTCGATGAAGCGCGCGCCGTCGGGGACGCCCTCCCGGTGCCCGGTGGAGAGGTCGTCGAGGACGGTGACGGTGTGCCCGGCGGCCAGCAGATGCGCCGCGACGACGCTGCCCACATAGCCCGCGCCGCCGGTGACCAGGTACGTCCTGCTGCTCATTCGCTCGCTACCTCTCGCAGTCGCCGCGCCGCGGCCTCCGGCGGCACATCGTTGATGAACACGTTCATGCCGGACTCGGAACCGGCGAGGAACTTCAGCTTTCCGGCAGTGCGGCGAATGGTGAAGAGCTCGAGGTGAAGGGCGAATTCGGTGCGGTCCCGAGCGCTGAGGGGCGCCTGGTGCCAGGCCGAGACGTACGGCGTCGGGGGTGCGCCCGGGCCGTCCCCTTGCCCCTCGCCGAACAGCCGGTCGAAGCGTCGCAAGAGTTCCAGATAGATCTGTGGAAACTCTGTGCGGGCGTCCTCGTCCAGGGCGAGCAGGTCGGGCACCCGGCGCCGGGGGTAGAGGTGGACCTCGTAGGGCCAGTGGGCGGCGTGGGGCACGAAGGCGGTCCAGTGGGCGCCGTCGAGGACGACGCGGCGGCCGTCGGCGCGTTCGGCGGCCACGGTGTCGTCGAAGAGGTTGCGGCCGCCGGTGCGCTCGCGGTGGGCGGCGGCGGAGGCGAGCATCCGTGCGGTGCGGGGGGTGACGAAGGGATAGGCGTAGATCTGGCCATGCGGGTGAGCGAGCGTGACGCCTATCTCCTCGCCCCTGTTCTCGAAGCAGAAGACCTGCTCGACGGACGGCAGTGCGGCCAGTTCGGCGGTCCGGTCGGTCCAGGCGGCGAGGACGAGTGCGGCGCGCTCGTCGCTCAGATCGGCGAAGGAGGCGTCGTGGTCGGCGGTGAAGCAGACGACCTCGCAGCGGCCGGCGCCGCCGGCGAGGGCGGGGAAGCGGTTCTCGAAGACGGCGACCTCGTAGTCGGGGGCCGGGATCTCGGTGAGCAGGCCGTCGCGCGAGGGGCACAGCGGGCACTGGTCGGGCGGCGGGAAGTAGGTGCGGCCCTGGCGGTGGGAGGCAATGGCGACGTCGTCGCCGAGGAGCGGGTCGTGGCGGATCTCGCAGGTGGTGACGGTGGCTTCGAGCGGGCGCCGGTCGGGGGCGGTGCGCGGGGCGCCGGCGCGGGAGTCGTAGTAGATCAGCTCGCGGCCGTCCGCGAGCCGGATCGCCGTCTTGTGCGCGGCCGTTTTCTTCACACGGACTCCTCCCAACACCTTCCCACACAACTGAACACAAGGAATCATGACCCAACAGCGCGGTCAACACTGGTGAGGTGATCCATGCGCTATCTGGCCGAGGGGCTGCGGCTCCACGTCAACGGGCTCGACTACGCGATCCTGGCCATCTACTTCGCGGTGGTGCTGGGCATCGGCTTCGCGGCCCGCCGCTCGGTCCGCACCAGCCTGGACTTCTTCCTCTCGGGCCGTTCGCTGCCCGCCTGGGTCACCGGGCTCGCCTTCGTCGCCGCCAACCTCGGCGCCACCGAGATCCTCGGCATGGCCGCCAACGGCGCCCAGTACGGCGTCTACACGGTGCACTGGTACTGGGTCGGCGCCATCCCGGCCATGGTCTTCCTGGGCCTGGTGATGATGCCGTTCTACTACGGCTCGAAGGTCCGCTCCGTCCCCGAATTCCTGCTGCACCGCTACGGGCCGGCCTCCCACCTGCTCAGCTCGGTCATCTTCGCCGTCTCCTCGGTGCTGATCGCGGGCGTGAACCTCTACGCGATGGCGATCGTGCTCCAGGCGCTGCTGGGCTGGCCGCAGTGGGTGGCCATCGTCGTCGCCGGCTTCTTCGTGCTCGCCTACATCACCCTCGGCGGGCTCTCCTCGGCCATCTACAACGAGGTGCTCCAGTTCTTCGTCATCCTCGCCGCTCTCATCCCGCTGACCGTCGTCGGCCTCAAGCGCGTCGGCGGCTGGGACGGGCTGTCGGACACCCTCACCGCCTCGCACGGCGACGACTTCCTCAGCGCCTGGGGCGGCACCGGCATCGGCCATCCCAACCCGCTGGGCGCCAACTGGCTGACCATCGTGCTGGGGCTGGGCTTCGTGATGAGCTTCGGCTACTGGACCACCAACTTCGCCGAGGTCCAGCGCGCCCTGTCCGCGCGCAACCTCAGCGCCGCCCGCCGCACCCCGCTCATCGCCGCCTATCCCAAGATGTTCATCCCGCTGGTCGTCGTCCTGCCCGGGCTGATCGCCCTGGCCGTCGAGCCGGCGCTCGGCAAGGCCGGCTCCGGGCTCAGCTACAACGACGCGATCCCGGTGCTGATGCGGGACCTGCTGCCCAACGGCGTGCTGGGCGTGGCCGTCACCGGGCTGCTGGCCGCCTTCATGGCGGGCATGGCGGCCAACGTCTCCTCGTTCAACACCGTGTTCACCAACGACATCTGGGCCGCCTACGTGCGGCGCGGCCGCGAGGACGCGTACTACCTGCGCGTCGGACGGATCGTCACCGCGGTCGGGGTCGTCATCGGGATGGGGACGGCCTTCATCGCGTCCTCCTTCTCCAACATCATGAACTACCTCCAGACGCTGTTCTCCTTCTTCAACGTCCCGCTGTTCTGCGTCTTCATCATCGGCATGTTCTGGAAGCGGGCCACGGCCGCCGCGGGCTTCTGGGGGCTGCTGTCCGGCACGCTCGCCGCGATGGTCAACTACTTCTGGTTCTACAAGCAGGGCGTCGTGGGCATCCCCTCCGACCAGGGCGCCAACTTCGTCTCGTCCATCGTCGCGTTCGTCGTCGGCGCGGTGGTGATGACGGGCGTCTCGCTCGTCACCCGGCCCCGGCCCGCCGAGGCACTCGCCGGACTGGTCTACGGCACGACCTCGCCCGGCATGGCCGAGCCCCCCGCCGAGGGCGATTCCGCCTGGTACCGCAGCCCGGCCCTGCTCGGCTGGGGCGCGGTGGTCCTGGCCGCCGCCTGCTACATCCCGTTCTCGTTGTGACCATTCGGAAGGCGTGAGCCATGAGCGACGAGCTCGAATACCAGCACGACGTCGAGGAACTCGAACGCCGGTCCGCCACCGCCGCCCGGCTCTTCGACGTGCGGCGGATCATCGGCGGACTGTTCGTGGTCTACGGGATCATCGTCACGATCGCGGGCCTGACCGCCTCCGACGCGGCCCTGAAGAAGGCGCAGGGCATCAACCTCAACCTGTGGACGGGCATCGGCATGCTCGCCCTCGGCGCCTTCTTCCTGGTCTGGCTCAGGCTCCGCCCGACGGCCCCGCCGCCCGTCGCGGAGGAGGAACGCTAGCCGCGCCCGGCCCTCCGCGCCCGGTCCGGCCGGCGGCCCGCTCCAGCAGCCCGGTGCGCGCGGCGAGGGCGGCGGCCTCCAGCCGGGAGCCGACCCCCAGCTTCATCAGCACCCGCTGGACGTGCGTCCGGGCCGTGCTCGGCGCTATCCCCATGCCCGCGGCGATCAGGCGGGTGTCCTCGCCCTCGGCCACCCGCACCAGCACCTCGACCTCGCGCGGGGTCAGCAGCTGCAGCAGCCGGGCGCCCTCGTCGTCCGGCTGGGCGGCCGGATTGAGCAGCTCGGTGAACGCCCCCTGCAACAGCTGCGGATCCACCGCCGCCTCGCCGGCCCGCGCCTTCATCATGGCCCGCTCGACGCCCTCGATGCGCTCGTTGTGCCGGACGTAGCCCGAGGCGCCGGCGGCGAAGGCCGCCGCGATCCCCATCGGGCTCGGCACCGGCCCCAGCACCACGACCGCCACCTGCGGCCGCTCCCGCTTGATGCGCACCACCGGGTCGAAGGCGCCCGGCTCCGCCGGCGCCGCCGTCCCCAGCAGGCAGACCTCGGGCGCGCGGCTGACCACCAGATCCGCCGCCCCCGCGCTCGGGGCGGCCGCGGCCAGCACCCGGTGCCCGCGCAACTTCAGCGCCGAGGCGAGCGCCTCGGCCAGCAGGCGATGGTCGTCGACCACCATCAGCCGCACGCCCATGCGCATCCCCCCTGTCGCCCCGCCCGCGTACGTCTCCCCGGTCCGTGTCCCGTGTGCCGCGCCGGCCCGTCGTTTCGTCGTCCGGTCCATTCGTCGACTCGGCTCTTCGTCGACTTTGGCCCTGCTCCGCGAAGCTACACGCTTGTTCGACGTTCCGCGCCCCTTACCGGTGAGAAGTCCCCCGGAATGCCGAAATCCCTGCCAATCGCGTGTACTTCGAGACTGAAACGGATCGTTCAGGCATGTACGCGGGATGGGCAGGGATACGGCAGTGATGGCGCAAGATCACGACGTGATCGTTCGCCGGACGGTCAGCGTCAGCTCCCGCCGAAGACCATGGCCAGGTACTCCGTGCCGAGCCCCGCGGCGCGGGGCTTGTTGGCGAAAGTGTTGCCCAGGTAGAGCCGGCCGCCGGACCAGACGGCCTGCTTGTAGGAGGGCGACAGGTTCTGCTCGCTCTCGGCGGACTCGGCCGGATTCTTCAACAGGACATCGGTCTTGAACGTCTTCGGATCGATCCGGACCACCTTGCCGCCCGCCTTCCAGGTGGCGTCCTGGTAGCCGATGACATAACCATCCTTGTCGACCGACAGCGGCGTCAAGACCGAACCGGGGATGCCTTCCGCCTTGCCCTTCGACTGCCCGCTGGTCAGGTCGAAGCCGACGACCTCGTTGACGCGGCCGGACTGCTGCGCGTTGCCGCTCTGGTGCTCCTCGGAGGGCAGGTAGAGCGTGTCCTTGTCGATCGCCAGCTTGGTGCAGCCCTCGACGTCGGTCGATTGGCACTTCGGCGTGAACGTGCCGTTCTGCGTGGAGATCTTGGCCTTCAGCCGGCCTTCCTTGGCGCTGTCGTCGATCGACATGAAGTCGGAGGCGCCGTTGCCCGTGCTGCCGCCGGCGTCGACCGCGATGACCAGCGGGTCGGTGGAGGCGACGTGGACGTACTGGATGCCGTCCGGCACCTTGTAGCTGGACTTGATCGCGCCGGTCTCCGGGGTGAGGGTCTGCACCTGCATGTGCGGCCGGCTGTAGTCGCCGCAGCGGCGCACGGCGACGAGCTTGGCGCCGCCGCCGTAGCCGTCGTCCCGGCAGTCGTCGCCGGGCTTGGGCTTCCACAGCTCCTTGCCGTCCAGGCTCCAGGCCGCTCCGCCGCTGGTGCCGCCCGCGGCGACCGTGCCGCCGCCGATGGTCACCTCGTCGAAGTACATGTCCCGGTCGCCGTCCTTGACGGACTTCTGCCACAGCTTCTTGCCGCTGTTCAGGTCGATCAGGGCGATCTGGCTGCACGGACCGCCGTACTTCTGCGCGGCGCTGGGCTTGCTCGCCTTGGTCAGGACCGCCGTCTTGCCGTCGGCGGTGGCCTGCTGGGACGACCAGCAGATCTCGCCGTCGAGCGGGACCTCCCACTGCTTGCCGCCACCGAGGCCGTAGCCGTTGATCTTGTAGGCGTCGGCCTTGGCGAACACCTTGTCGGTGACCCACATGCCCTTGACGTCGACCAGGTCGTCGACCTTCGGCTGGTCGAGGCTGAACAGCAGCTTGCCGTCGACCGTCCGCGGCTTGCCGCCGGTCTCCTTGCCGCCCTTGCCGCTGCCGGTCCCGGACTGCGCCTGGCCCTTCTTCCCGTCGTCGTCACCGCCCTGGGTGGCGAACCAGACGCCGCCGCCCACGAGCAGCACGAGCGCGACGGCCGCGCTGACGATGACGGCGAGCTTCCCCTTGCCCTGCGCGGCGCCCTGCGGGGCGCCCTGGGCCTGGGGGTACGGGTACGCGCCGTACTGGGCCGTGCCGTACGGGCCCTGCGGCGGGGCGCCGTAGGGCGGCTGCGCGCCGTAGGGCGGCTGTGCGCCGTACGGGGGCTGACCCGGCTGCGGATAGCCGTAGCCGGCCGGCGGCGGTGCCTGCTGGGGGTAGCCGTAGC
>NZ_JBFAPH010000273.1:0-8298 GCF_040675635.1 Streptomyces sp. NPDC049577 | reverse complement strand
CGACGGGCCCGGCCCGGACCTGCCCCACGCCCGGCCCACGACCCCGAACGAGCAACGCCGGGCCGGCACCCCCGGTACAGCGCCCGCGACGCCGCCGACCGACAGGCCCGGCCCGTCCGGGACCCGCGCCGGAAGTCGGGCCTCCGCCGCACCCCCGTCGACCACCAACGGCCCGCAGAGCACCCACCCCGAACCAACGGCCGGGCCGGCGCTACCGATCGTCCAACGCCAGACCGACACCACCGGTACGACGCCCGGTTCTGCGACGCCCCGGAGCCACAGGCCCGGGCCGACCGGCCCGTCCCGCGATGGGGCCTCCGCCGCTCACACTCAACCGGCGACCGGTCCGACGCTGCCCATCCTGCAGCGCCGGACCGACACCCCCGGTACAGCGCCCAGCCCTGCGATGCCCCCGAGCAAAAGCTCCGGGCCGACCGGCCCGTCCCGGGCCCCCGCCGCGCATCCGTCGACCACCGACAGCCCGGGGAACACCCAGCCCCGACCGACGACCGGGCCGACGCTACCCATCCTGCAGCGCCGGACCGACACCGCCGGTACAGCACCCAGCCCTGCAACACCCGCGAGCAACACGCCGGGGCCGGCCGGGCCGTCACGGGCCCGTGCCCACTCAACGGCCGGGCCGGCGCTACCGATCGTGCAGCGCCAGGCCGGCGTCCCCGAAACAGCGCCCGGCCCCGCGCTACCGCGCCCGTCCGGGGCCCGTGCCCGAGGCGGTCTCGGGGCGCCCCTGTCCGCCATGCCGCCGACCGCCGGCCCGGTCGCTCCCGATGTCCAGCCCGCTCCGGCGCGCTCGAGTGCCGGCACCGCAGGTGCGCCCGCACCGCTGCTGGGTGCGGGGGACGCCGACCGGCACAGCTCGCCGTCCAAGTCCCCAGCTGCCGGACGTACTTCGCCGGACGGCGGCGCGCCGGCTCCCGCGACTCCGCCGGTGGCGCCGGGCGGTCCGCCACCGGCACCCCCGACCGCAGCCGCCCCCGGTCCCGGCGGCCACCGCACCCCGGGGCCGGTCGTCGCGCCCGGTGTCGTCGGCCCGCAGGCGCTCACTGTCCGACGGCCGGCGAGGCCGGCCGTACCGCGCAGTCTCTCGCTGCTCGCCGCGCGTCCGCTCGCCATCCGCACCCGGGCGCCGGAAGGCGCCGCCCCGCCCTCCGGCGCCCGCGCCGCCGAGCGGCCCGTCGTGGCCGCCTCCTGGCGTCGCGAACCGGGGCCCGCTCCGGCAGCGGGCCCGGCCATGACTCCTGCTCCGGCCCTGGTCGCTTCGGGCCCGACGCCGTCGGGCCCGGCCCGTGATCCCCGGCCCCACGCGGCCGTGCCCGTCGTGCGGCCGCAGCCGCCCGTTCAGCGGGCGGCCGGCGGCGCGGACGCGGCGGCACGCCCACACGTGCTGCCGCTGTCCGAGCCGCAGGCGGCGCCGCTCCGGGACCGCCCGGCTCCCTCGGCGGCGGCCGGCCCGCCCGTGCCCGTGGTCCAGCGCGAAGCGCCCCGGCGGCCGCGGTCGGCCTCCGCGCCCCCACCGGCAAACGCTCCCCGGGAAACCCCCGCAAGGGAGCCCGCAAGGGAGCCGTACGAGCCCGGGGTCGACCTGGACGACCTGGCGCGGCGCCTCCTGGACCCGATGTCCCGGCTGCTCCGCGCCGACCTGCGGCGTGGGCGGGAACGCGCGGGCCGCCCCCACGACGGACGCCGCTGAGGCACACGGAACGGATGACCAACGGATGACGGACAACATCTTCGCGACGAGCGTGTTCTTCCGGCTCGCGATCGGCGGCAATGATCTCGGCGCCTTCCACACCTGCTCCGGCATGGGAGCGGAGGTGGAGATGGAGAGCTACGCCGAGGGCGGCAACAACGGCTTCACCTGGCAGCTGCCCGGCCGTGTCACCTGGTCGAACATCACGCTCACCCGGCCGGTCACCGCCGACACGGCGAAGATCGGGCGCTGGCTCGACCAGACGCTGCGGCGGGTGGAGCCCAAGGACGGGGAGATCGTGGCGCTGAAACCGGATCTGACCCGGATCATCAGCTGGCAGGTGCTCGGCATCGTGCCGGTGCGCTGGCAGGGGCCGTCCTTCGATCCGTCCTCCTCGGAGGCGGCGATGGAGACGCTGGAGATCGCCCACGAGGGGCTGCGGCCTTCCTGACGAACCATCACTCACACACACCGGGAAGGAGTCGCGGGTATGTCCCCTGCGGTCCGCACCAGCCGGGCCAGGGCCCAGCTGACCCTGAAGGAGCCCCCGACGGCGGTCGGCGCGAAACCCGGCGGGACGATCGCGCGGCTGGACCTCCAGTTCAACCCGTCGACGCTCCAGCTGCGCAAGACCACCGAGTGGCGGCGCACCCCGTCACGGATGGCCGGGCAGTCGGCGCTGCCCGAGTTCGTGGGCAGCGGGCCGCGGGAACTGAGCCTGGAGGTCTTCCTGGACGCGACCTCGACCCACGACAACTCGGTCGAGCAGGCGGTGGAGAAGCTGATGAAGGGGTGCGTGCCGACCCCGGCGAGCCTCGCGCGGAAGAAGCCGGCCAGCCCCTGGGTGCGGTTCGAGTGGGGCACCGCCCGGACGACCTCGTTCGACGGGGTGCTGTCGAGCCTGTCGGTGACGTACACGCTCTTCGACGTGGACGGCAAGCCGCTGCGGGCGACGTGTGCGCTGTCGATCGAGGAGGCGAGCGTCGACCCGGCGGGGCAGAACCCCACCTCCGGCTCGCGCACGGCCCGCAGTACGCACACGGTGGTGGCCGGGGACAGCCTGGCGCTGCTGGCCTGGCGGGAGTACGGCGACGCGACGGCCTGGCGGGTCATCGCGGAGGCGAACGGGATCGACGACCCGATGGCGCTCGCGCCCGGCGCCGAACTGGTGGTGCCGGGCCCGGTCGGCGCGGGCGGGGAGGAGGAGCGGTGACCACACCGGAGGCGCGGGGCGGCCGGTCGTTCGCGGCGGACCCCGTCGTGGAGGCGCCCGGCGAGCTGCCGCAGATCTGGGCGGCGCAGCTGGTGAGCTGCGTGGTGGACGAGAACGTGGGCCTGCCCGACGCCGCGGTGCTCACCTACCGCGATCCCGACCACGAGTTCCTGAAGTCGACCGGCATCACCCTCGGCACGCCGCTGCGGGTGTCCGTGGTGACGGTCGCCGGGCAGGCCCGCGAGCGGCTGTTCAACGGCGAGGTCACGGCGGTGGAGATCGACCGGGACTCCACCGGCTCGTTCACCGTCGTCCGGGCCTACTCCGTGGCGCACCGGCTCCAGCGCGGCCGGAAGGTGGTGGCGTACCGGAACATGACGGCGGCGGCCATCGTCCGCAAGGTGGCCGCCGGGGCGGGGCTGCCGTGCGGGAAGGTGGAGGCGGCGCCGGTCACGTACCGGCAGCTGTCACAGGCCAACGTCTCCGACTGGGACTTCCTGCAGTACCTGGCGGGCGAGAGCGGCGCGCGGGTGCGGGTCGACGACCAAGGGGTGCTGCAGTTCACCAAGCCGGAGAAGGCGTCCGGTGCGCCCGCGCCGTCGACCTCGGCCACGCAGAGCCCGATGGTGCTGGAGTACGGGCGGAACCTGCTGGCGCTGCGGGCCGCGCTGTCGGGCGCGGACGGGGCGTCCCACGTCGAGGTGCGCGGCTGGGACGTCACCACCAAGACGCCGCTGGTCGCCCGGCAGCAGTCGGTGACCGGCGACACCGTACTGCCCGGCCTGGCCCCGGAGTTCGCTGCCCGGTTCGGCAGGTCGGCGAAGCTGACGGTGACGGACACCCCGTACCGCACGCAGGCCGAGACGACGGCGGTCGCGGGCGCTACGGCGGCTCAGGTCAGTGCCGGCTTCGGGGAGCTGGAGGCGGTGGTCGAGGGCAATCCGCGGCTGCGGGCGGGCAGGCCGGTCACGCTCGGCAACGTGGGGCAGGCGTTCTCCGGCCGGTACACAGCGACGGCGGTGCAGCACAGCCTGGATCCGCACGGCGGCTACCGGACCACGGTGTGGGTCGGCGCCAGCCCCGACCGGTCACTGGCGGGCCTGGTGACCGGCGCGAACGCGCCCGGCCGCGGACCGCGCATACCGGGCCTGGCGATCGGCGTGGTGACCGATGTCCGCGAGCCGGGCGGCGCCCAGAACGGCGCGGTCCGGCTCGCCTTCCCCTGGCTGGACGACACGTACGTCACCGACTGGGTGCGTACCGTGCAGTGGGGCGGCAAGGGCGGCGGGGGCGTGGTCAGCCCCGAGGTCAACGACGAGGTGCTGGTCGGCTTCGAGCAGGGCCTGCTGGACAGCCCGTATGTCATCGGCGGCCTCTATAACGGCGTGGACCGGCCGTCGCCGCACGACGTCCCGCTCATCGACCGCACCAGCGGAAAGGTCAACCGCCGCTCGGTCGTGTCGCGTTCGGGCCACCGGGTGGAGCTGCTGGACGCTCCGGCGCCGGGCCCGTCCGGGGTGCGGCTCATGACCGGTGACGAGCGCCTCGAAGTGCGCCTCGACGACCGGCGGGACCGGATCGAGCTGACGGTGTACGCCGGGCGGGGCCGGCCCCTCGCCTCCGTCCTGCTGGACAAGAACGGCATCACGCTGGACGCGGGGCGGGGCAACGTGAGTGTGAAGGGCCGGCAGGTGGACATCGACGGCACGGTCGGGGTGAGGGTCGGCGGCCGTTCGGTGAGCGTCAACGGCACGTCGGACGTCACCGTCGACGGCGGTCTGCTGGGCGTCCTCAAGGCCCAACTCGTCCGGATCAACTGAGGCCCGGTCCCTGACCCCCTCCGAGAGGAACACCCATGCCCGCCGCAGCCCGTACCGGCGACCCCACCAGCCACGGCGGTGTGATCGCCACCCCGCCGCCCGGCGCCGCCGCGGCGGTCGCCCGCGTCCTGATCGGGGGCCGTCCCGCCGCCGTCGTGGGCAGCCTGCACACCTGTGTGGTGCCGCCGCACGCCGCCCTCGGCCCGGCCGATGTGATCATGCCCAACCCGGCCGCGCTCGTCGCGGGCCAGGTGCTGATCGGGGGGTTGCCTGCCGCGCGGGCCGGTGACACCACCGCGTGCGGCGCCACGATCCAGATCGGCGCCCCGAACGTCCGGATCGGGGGTCTGTGATGAGCGAGCGGTTCATCGGGCGCGGCTGGGCGTTCCCGCTGCGGGTCGGTCCGACCGGCGGGATCGGCATGGTGGAGCGGGAGCGGGAGATCGAGGAGGCGATCCGGCTGATCCTGGGCACCGCCCCCGGGGAGCGCCCGATGCGGCCGGAGTTCGGCTGCGGCATCCACGAGTACGTCTTCGCGCCCGGCAACGGCGCCACGGCGGGGCGGATCGCCCAGCAGGTGCGGGAGGCTCTGGAGCGGTGGGAGCCGCGGATCGGGGTGGACGACGTGGTGGTGGCCTTCGACGCGGTGGACGCCGGAACCCTCTACATCGACGTGCGCTACACGGTCCGGTCCACCAACGACCGGCGCAACCTGGTGTTTCCCTTCTACACGATCCCCTCCGAGGAGGGGGCCGAGGAAGCGGTCGCGGACTGATGGCCCTGCCCTCCCCCAACCTGGACGACCGGCGGTTCCAGCAACTCGTCGACGAGGCGAAGCGCTACGTGCAGCAGCGTGCCCCGGAATGGACCGACCACAATGTCTCCGACCCGGGCGTCACTCTGATCGAGACGTTCGCCTACCTCGTGGACCAGTTGCTGTACCGGCTGAACCGGGTGCCGGACAAGAACTACACGGCCTTCCTCGACCTGCTGGGCATCCGTCTGTTCCCGCCGGCGGCGGCCTGCGCCGAGGTCGACTTCTGGCTGTCGGCGCCGCAGCCCGACACGGTGACGCTGCCCGCCGGCACCGAGGTGACCACCGCGGGCGGCGAGAGCGAGGAGCCCGTGGTGTTCGCCACCACGGAGGAACTCCGCATCGTGCCGAGCGAATTGATCCGGCTGGTGACTGCACCCCGGACCGGTGAGCAGACCGACCGGACGGGCGCGCTCTTAGAGGGCCGCGACGTCCCGTGCTTCCAGGCGGCGCCCGAGGCGGGTGACGCGCTGCTGTTCGGGCTGCCCACGGCCGTGCCGCGCTGTGTGGTCGCGGTGCGCCTGGACAGCCGGGTGGAGGGCGTCGGCGTGGACCCGCGCCAGCCGCCGCTGGTCTGGGAGGCGTGGGACGGCGGCCGCTGGCAGCCGTGCGAGACCGGCGCGGACACCACCGGCGGCCTGAACCGGCCCGGCGAGGTGATCGTGTACGTGCCGGCCGGGCACACGGCGTCCGTGATCGGCGGGACCCGGGCGGGCTGGCTGCGCTGCCGGGTCACCGAGGCGGAGCCCGGCCAGCCGTTCTACTCGGAGTCCCCGACGGTGCGCGAGGCGACGGTGTTCACGGTCGGCGGCACCGTCTCCGCCGAGCACGCGGAGACCGTCACCGACGTTCCGCTCGGCACGTCGGAGGGGGTCGCGGGCCAGACGTTCCGGCTGGGCCGGCCGCCCGTGCTCCTGGACGGCGGGCCGCCGGTGGTGGAGGTCTCCTCGGCCGACGGCTGGCACCGCTGGGAGGTGGTGGAGCACTTCGGCCGCTCGGCCCCCGACGACCGGCACGTCCGGTTGGACGCCACCACCGGCGAGTTCACCTTCCCGCCGGCGCTGCGCGAACCGGACGGGACGCTGCGGCCGTGCGGCGCGGTGCCGGAGAAGGGCGCCCGGATACGGGTGGCCCGTTACCGCACCGGCGGCGGTCCGGCCGGCAACGTCGCCCGCGGCGCGATCTCGGTGCTGCGCAGTTCCGTGCCGTACGTCGCGCGGGTCACCAACCGGGAGGCGGCACGCGGCGGGGTGGACGGGGAGACCGTCGCCAACGCCAAGCTGCGGGCGCCGGACGCGCTGCGGATGCAGGAGCGCGCGGTCACCGCCGAGGACTACGAGACCATCAGCCGGCAGGCGGCCCCTTCGGTGCGCCGGGTGCGCTGTCTGCCGGCCGCGGACGGGGCGGGCGCGGTGCGGGTGCTCGTGGTGCCGGACGCGGTGGCCGACGAGGGCGAGCGGCTCCGGTTCGAGCAGCTGATCCCGTCGGACCAGGTGCTGGCCGCGATCACCGCGAGCCTGGACGAGCGACGGCTGATCGGGACCCGGCTGGTGGTGGAGCCGCCGGTCTACCAGGGCGTCACCGTGGTCGCCCGCCTCGCGGCCCCGCCCGACGACGTCGACCGGGTGCGGGACGCGGCGCTCGCCGCGCTGTACCGGCACCTCAACCCGCTGCGCGGCGGGCCGGACGGCACCGGGTGGCCGTTCGGGCGGCCGGTGCAGTACGGGGAGGTGTTCGGCGTGCTGCAACGGGCCACCGGCAACGCGCTGGTGGAGGAGATCCGGCTGTTCGCCGCCGACCCGGTCACCGGGCGGCGCGGCACGCCGGCGGACCGCGTCGACGTGGCCCCGGGCGCGCTGGTGTTCTCGTACCAGCACCAGGTCGTCGTGCAGGGCGCCGAGCCGGGGGCGAGGGCATGAGCCGCGCCGCCGTTCCCGGCCTGCCGAGCCGGCACCCGATCGGCGGGCTGCTGCCCGCCCTGTACGCCGACGACGACTTCGCCCAGCGGTTCACCGCCGGGCTGGACACCGTCCTCGCCCCGGTGTTCTCGACCCTCGACAACCTGCCCGCCTATCTCGACCCCCGGGTGGCGCCGCTCGACTTCGTCACCTGGCTGGCGTCGTGGGTGGGCGCCGCCGACGACCCCGGGTGGCCGGCGGAGCTGCGCCGCGAGGCGGTCGTGCGTGCTGTGGAGCTGCACCGCCGGCGCGGCACCCGGCGCGGCCTGGTCGAGCGGCTGCGGCTCACGCTCGGGGTGAACGCCGATGTCACCGGCGACGGCGGGGCCGTGTGGTCCCGCACGGCGGGCTCCGGCCTGCCGCCGGAGCCGTCCGGCGAGGTGGTCGTCCGGGTGTGGCCGGGCCGCGACCCGCGGGTGGACGTGGGCAGGGTCCGGGAAGTCGTCCGGGCCCTGTGCCCGGTGCACGTCTCGTGCCGGGTGGAGGTCCTGCCCGGCCCGCCCGCCGACGAAGGGAGGTGACGCCGTGCGTGCCTGTCCCGCGTGCGGGGCGCCCAACGGGCCCGGGGACGACTTCTGCGGCAACTGCGGGTCGTACCTGGGCTGGTCCGAGGGCGCGGGCGGCGCGTCGCCGCGAGCCACCGCGCCCGGCTCACCCGCTCCGGCCGCCGAGGAGCCGAGCGGTACGGGCCCCGGGGCGAGCCCCGGTACGGGCCCGGCGCCGGACGCGACCCCGGCTCCCGTGGCGGCCCCGGCGCCCCCGGCCGGGGACGACCCCGTGGC
>NZ_JBFAPH010000272.1:0-8299 GCF_040675635.1 Streptomyces sp. NPDC049577 | reverse complement strand
GCAGCTCGATCAGCCTGCCGTCCAAACGATCGATCACCCTTGCCTGCCTCTCGTGGTAGCACGGCCCGGGAGTCCGGGTCGAGGCCCGTCCACGCCTCGTCGAGCACGAGCAGCTCGGGCGCCGCCAGCAGGGCCTGGGCGACCGCGACCTTCTGGCTGGTGCCCTTGGAGAGTTCGGACAGCCGGGTGCGGGCGTGCCCGCCGGCGCCGAAACGTTCCAGCCAGTTCTGGGCGGCCTGCTCGGCGGCCGAGCGGCCCAGGCCGTGGATCCGGCCGAGGCGCACGAGGTAGCCGGCCGCCGTGAAGGGCAGGGCGGGCGGGAAGCGTTCCGGGACGTACGCGGTGCGCGGGCGGCCGGTGACGCGGCCGGTGCTGGGCGCGTCGATGCCCGCCAGCAGGCGCAGCAGCGTGGACTTCCCGCTGCCGTTGGTCCCTTGGACCCGTACCAGCGCGCCCGCCGGGAGGTCGAGGTCGACGTCCCGCAACACCCAGGGGCCGCCCATGCCGTAGCGGCGCCCCACCCCCCGCAGTCTCATGGGACCCCACGGTAGCGTGAGGGTGTGACCAGCTCCGCCACCCCTCGTCCCGATGATCCGCGCGACCTCGCACCGCAGTACGTCCTGCCCCTGGTGGTGCGGATCGAGAAGTCCGCGCCCCCGGCGCGCACCGACGCGCTGGAGACCGCGGCGCGCGCGGTGCTCGCCCTGTTGTCGGACGAGCGGGCGACGGCGGAGGACGGGGAGTGGACCAAGGCGGTGCACGCCTGGCAGGACGCCCGGATCCGCAAGGTGGTGCGCCGGGCGCGGGGCGCGGAGTGGCGCAGGGCGTCGTCACTGCCCGGCATCACGGTGACCGGGGAGGCCGCGGAGGTGCGGGTGTTCCCGCCCGTGCCGCTGGACGGCTGGCCCAAGGAGCTCGTCAAGCTCCAGGTGTCGGGGACGGAGCTGGACGATCCCGTGGTCCCCGGGCCGCCGGATCCCGCCCGGCCGGTGCTGTGGCTGAACCCCGGTGTGGAGATGTCGGCCGGCAAGGCGATGGCCCAGGCCGGTCATGGCGCGCAGCTGGCGTGGTGGCGGCTGGACGAGGCGGCCCGCGCGGCCTGGCGCGCGGACGGTTTCGCGCTGTCGGTGCGCACCGCCGGCCCGGAGCGCTGGGCGGAGCTGACGGCGAGCGGGCTGCCGGTGGTGCGGGACGCGGGGTTCACGGAGATCGCGCCCGGGCTGACTCTTGCAGTCGAGGGGATCGACCGCATCGGCTCTCTCCCGTCCCTACGACGACCGTAGGCTGACTGCTCCGGCCCCCTGACGCGGCAGCGGCGCGGTGGGGCATACACGTTCCCGGCACTCGGCGCGCCCGAGTGGCCGCCGCAGTCGCGTGCCGCAGCCCCGGTTCTGCAGATCCGGGGCTGCGGCACGCCCTGACCCGTGAGGAACTGCGGTTGCGCCGTGCTGCCGTCAAGCAGACCCGCCGCATCCGGCAAGAGGCCCGGGGGTGCGCGGGCTGCGGAGCGGACCGCGTATCCGCGGCCCAAGCAGCTGATCACTGCTGGGGGGGGCGGCACCACTTCTTCTCGCCGACCCGGGACGGGGCGGCGTAGGCGGCGGCCTCCCAGCGGCTCAGAGGGTGGCGAGGAAGTCCCGGACGGCGGCGGCGAAGAGGTCCGGCTCGGAGGTGTACACGAGGTGGTCGGCGTCCAGCTCGATCGCGACGGTGCCGGGCCGGCGGTTGACCATGGCGGTGGCCTGCTCAGCGGGGATGACGCCCCGGGTGCCGCGGACCAGCAGGGCGGGGCAGTCCGTGGCCGTCCAGTCCGCCCAGTGGTCGCCGTGGACCTGGTCCTCCGAGCGGTACATGTCCTGCGGGTGGAAGGGCAGCCGCCAGCTGCCGTCGGCGTTCTCGCGCAGGCGGTCCGCGAAGAACGGCGCGGCCTGGCCGAGTCCGTGGACCAGCGCCTCGCGGGAGGGGGCCGTGTAGGGCAGGTTCAGGAGGAAGCCGAACGGGTTGGCGCCGTCCAGGCCGAGCGAGACCGGACCCTCGGCGTTGACCAGCGCGCGGACGCGCCCGGGGTGGCGGGCGGCGAACTGGTAGGCGTTGATGGCGCCGAGGGAGTGGCCGAGCAGGACGACCTCGTCCAGTCCCAGGTGGTCGACGAGGGCCTCGATGTCGGCGAGGTAGCCCTCCCGCGCGTAGTCGGCGGTGCGGTCGGACTCCCCCTGGCCCCGCTGGTCGGGAGCTATCAGCCGCCATTCGGGCCCCAGCGCGCCGGCGAGGTGGGCGAAGGTGGCGCCCTCGGACAGGTGTCCGTGCAGGGCCACCAGCGGCCGGCCGGTACCGCCGAAGTCCAGGTAAGAGAGCCGGCGGTCGTCGATGGACAGTTCGGCGCGGACGGCGGTAGCGGGCGTGCTCGCGGCGATGTCGGTCATGTCGGGGTCCCCCCAGGTCCGTCTGATCGGCCTGATCGTTCGGCCGATGCGGGAATCGTAGCGGAAGATTTATACGCTTGTCCAATACGCTCGTATAGTAAGTAGCCATGGACTTAATATCCATGTACAGTATCCGCCATGAGCAACGGTTCGCCGGGCCCCACACCCGGTTTCCTGGTCTGGCGGCTCGCCAACAAGTGGCGCGTCGCGGTCGACCGCGCTGTGGCCCCGCTGGGCCTCACCCACGCGCAGTACTCGCTGGTCGCGTCGCTGTACGGCATGCAGCGCACCGGCGAGCGGCCCAACCAGCGCCAACTCGCCGACCACACCGGCCTGGAGGCGCTGTACGTCTCCAAGCTGGCTCGCGCCCTGGAGGCGGCGGGCCTGGTCGAGCGCGCCCGCGACCCCCGCGACCCGCGCGCCGTCCGGATCGCCCTCACCGAACAGGGGCAGACCGTGGCACGGCAGGCCATCGCGGTGGTCCAGGACTTGCTCCAGCGGCTGCTGGAGCCGCTCGGCGGCCTCGACGCGGCACGGACGCGCGCCTTCACCGACGAGCTGACGACCCTGCTCGACGTACCTCTCGATCCCTCCGCTTGACCCTCAGCACCGACGACGAGAGCACCTGGAGACGACCCCATGACCACCGCCAACCCCACCGCCAATGCCCGCACCCTCGGCCTCGCCCACTACGCCGCCCGCGGCGTCCTGGAGCGGCTCCTGGCCCGGCACGGCATGACGTTCGCTCAGCAGATCACCCTGCGCGCCGCCGTCACCGCCGACGCCGCCGGCACCCCGCTCACGTCGGACGACCTCGTCACCGAGGTCCGGGGATCCCTCAAGGCCGACCCGGCCGACGTCCGCGCCACACTCGATGAACTACTGGTCAAGCGGCTGCTCGTCGCGGACGGAGCACACCTCCGCCCCACGGACGCAGGGCGCGAACTGACCGCCACCATCGGCGCGGAGACCGCCCCCGTCACCGCCCGCATCTGGGACGGCATACCCGCCGAGGACCTGGCCGCCGCCGGCCGCGTCCTCGCCCTGGTCGCCGAGCGCGCGAACGCCGAACTCGCGACGCCGGCCACCCCCTAGGTGCATTGTTCGCGCAGGTTGATGACGCGGCTGGAGAGGGTCTCGCCTGCGATTGCGGTGTGGGGTCTGCGGTAGATGCACCAGTGCAGCCCGTCGGGAAATGTTTGCGCGCGCTGCGCTCGGCAGCCCGTGCCCACGGCCGAGCCGCCGCGGTGGCCTGGGATGTCTTCCGTCCCTTCCCGCTGGCCGACGGGGTGGCCGATGTCGTGCTGGACGCGTCCGCCCCACGCAACCCGGCCGAGTTCCACCGCGTACTGCGCCCGACCGGTCGGCTGATCGTGGTCCGACCCACCGGGCGGCACGTGGTCGAGCTGCGTGGCCAGGTGCCTGCGATGGTCACGATCGACCCGGCCGAGGAACAGCGCCTGCACCGGGCGCTCGCCCCCTTCTTCGACGTCGCCGATACGGAACAGGTGGAGCACTCCGCGTCCTTGACCAGGCTGGATGTCCCGGACCTGATGGCGATGACGCCGAGTGCACGCCACGTGAGTCGTGCAGACCTGAACGACGGCGGCGTCCCGCCCGATCAGGTCACTGTCTCCGTACTGGCCACCGCCTACCAGCCTCGGTGACCAAACAATGGGCACGCCTGGCGCCCTGCCTCCCCGCAGCGGTGGGAAAGGCAGGGCGCCCGTTCGCGGTCCGTGGCATCCGCACGGTGATTCCCGAGCGAGCCGATCCGCAGGCCAACCGTGAAAGGAAAGGCCGCAGCGGTGGACGGCCCCGGGATTGTCCGGACGAGGTCATCTTGCGTGTCTACGAACTGGTCGAAGCGGCCATCCAGGCCGGCCGCAGCAATCCATTGGGCCATAGCGGCGAGAACCACCAGAGAATCACGGTAAGTGAGAAGCGTAATGCAAGGAGTAGTCCCAAGTGGGATCGCGCCCGGTTCCGCACGGTGGTCGCGGATCACCCGACTCTACGGAGTTGTCACAGCAGCCTGTGATACTGACGCCTTGAACATTTGTCCCGGCGTCAGGGAGTGCGAACGTGTCGAACAGGACCTGGTACGGGGCCACGGCCCTGACGACGGCGTGTGTGCTGGTCGCGGTCGTGGCCGGGCTGTCACGTGAGGACTCCGGGGGCCGCGAGGCCGGCGGGGGCGCGGCCGCGGCCGCCCGGGGCGGGGCCGACGCCCGGACCGACGGCGGCAAGAAGCCGGAGGAGGTCTGGGACGGAAAGGTCCACGTCCTCGGCGACGGTTCGACGTCCTTCACCGGCCCGCAGCCGAACGTGAAGAAGCCCGAGAAGCTGAAGCCGGGCGAGAAGCCGCCGCAGTTCGTCGTCTTTTCCTGGGACGGCGCGCTGGAGGGCGACGACCATCTGTTCTCGCACTTCCGCGAGGTCGCCAAGCAGAACAACGCGCAGATGACGTTCTTCCTGACCGGCATGTACCTGCTGCCGAAGTCGAAGGCGACGCTCTACAAGCCTCCGCAGCACAAGCCGGGCGACGCGGCGATATCCTTCGCGACCGACGAGCACATACGCGACACGCTGAAGCAGGTGCGCGGCGCCTGGCTGGACGGCAACGAGATAGGCACGCACTTCAACGGGCACTTCTGCGGCACCAAGGGCGGCGGCGACTGGAGCCCGGCGGAGTGGAAGAGCGAAATCGAGCAGTCCTACTCCTTCGTGGAGAAGTGGAAGACCAACACCGGCTACAAGGACCTGCCCCCGCTGCCCTTCGACTACCAGAAGGAGCTGGTGGGCGGTCGCGCCCCCTGTCTGGAGGGGCAGAAGAACCTGCTGACGGCGGCCAAGGAGTTCGGCTGGCGGTACGACGCCAGCTCGCCCGGCGACTTCCAGCTGTGGCCGTCCAAGATCAATGACATCTGGAACTTCCCGCTTCAGCTGCTCCCCTACCCCAAGAGCGAGAAGCAGGTCCTGTCCATGGACTTCAACTTCCTCTTCAACCAGTCCGGTGACAACACCAAGGGCGACCCGGCGAAGTACGCGGAATGGCGCAAGCTGACCCGCGACGGCTACCTCAACGGCTTCGAGCGCGTCTACAACGGCAGCCGGGCGCCCCTGTTCATCGGCAACCACTTCGAGGACTGGAACGACGGCATCTACATGAAGGCCGTGGAGGACGTCATGAAGTCGGTGTGCAAGCGGGACGGGGTGCGCTGCGTGTCCTTCAAGCAGCTGGCCGACTGGCTGGACGCGCAGGACCCGAAGGTGCTCGCCAAGCTGCGCACCCTGGACCCGGCGCAGTCCCCCGAGTGGTCGACCTTCCTCAAGTAGGACGCCGGGGCCCGGGTCGCCGGGCCGTCAGCGGCGGCCCTGGTCGCCCATGTACGCCGTCCAGACGGCGATCGGCGCCGTGCTGCCCAGCGTGCCCTTCGCGGCGCCCCCGATGCCGTCCAGGGGAAGCAGTTCCTGGGACGTGGGGTCGATCCGGGAGAGCGAGACGGCGGTCGAGACCTTGCCCCGGTAGCCGACGAACCAGGACGACTTGTTGTCCTGCTGCGTGCCGGTCTTTCCGGCCGCGTCCGCCCCGGCCGCCCGCGCCGCGCCCGCGGTGCCGCGCTGCACGGCGTCGCGCAGGGCGTTGTCGACGTCGGTGGCCACCTTGACGGGCAGCGCCCGCTCGGGGGTCGGCTTCTCGACCGGCACGGCGTCACCGTTGCGGCTGAGCCGGTCGACGGAGTACGGCTCGCTGTGCAGTCCCCCGGCGGCGAAGGTCGCGTAGGCGCCCGCCATGCGGATCGCGCTGGGGGTGGAGTTCCCGAGCGAGAAGGCCGGCACCTGCGCGCCCATGCTCTCGGGCAGCAGCCCGGTCTGCACGGCCGTCTTCGACACCCGGGCCAGGCCCACGTCCATGCCCAGCTGCATGATCGGGCCATTGACGGACTGGACGACGGCCTCCTTGAGAGAAACCTTTCCCCAGGAGCGGTCGCCGTCGTTGACCGCCTTGACGATCTTGCCGGAGCGGTCCCAGTACGGGCCCTCGGGCGTGCGGATGGCCACCTTGTTGTCCCCGTCGTAGACGGTGGCGGGGGTCACCGGGGTGCGGGGGCCGCTCCGCTCGCGCTGGACGCCGTCGCGCAGCGCCGCCGCGTAGACGAAGGGGCCGAAGGCGCTGCCCGCCGGGACGACGCTGGAGTTGGCGTCGTTGAAGCCCTGCTTGAGGTAGTCGGGGCCGCCGTAGAGGGCGACGATGCGCCCGTCCGTGGTGACGGAGGCGGCCCCGAGGCGCACGTTGCGATCGGCCTCGCGCTGTTCGGGCCTCAGCTTGCCCAGGGCGTCCTCGGCGGCCTTGCGCAGCGACTCGACCTTGGCCTTCTCGAAGGTGGTGCGGATCTGGTAGCCGCCCTTGTCGAAGTCCCGCTCGGAGACCTCGGTGTGGGCGCGCACGTAGGCGCGGGCCGTCTCGACGAGGTAGCCGGTCTGGCCGGTGAGCCCGGCCGGGCGGGGCGGGGCCTTGGGCTCGGGGAAGGCGGTGTACTTGGCGCGCTCCTGCGGGGTGAGCCTGCCGATCGCGACCATCCGGTCGAGGATCCACTTCCAGCGCTCGACGGCACGCTCGTGGTTCTTGGCACTGATCGCCGGGTCGTAGAGGCCGGCGCCCTTGAGCAGCGAGGCGAGGAAGGCGCCCTCGCTCACGTTGAGCTGGGAGACGTCCTTGCCGTAGTAAGCGTGGGCGGCGCGCTGGATGCCGTAGGTGCCGCGCCCGTACCAGCTGGTGTTGAGGTAGCCCTCCAGGATGTCGTTCTTGCTCATCCTGTTGTCCAGCTTGACGGCGATGAACATCTCGGTGAGCTTGCGGCTGAAGGTCTGCTTCTGGTTGAGGTAGGCGTTCTTCACGTACTGCTGGGTGATCGTCGAGCCGCCCTGGGTGTCGCCGCCGCCCATCATCCGGCCGACGGCGCGGGTGATGCCGCTCACGGAGATGCCGCTGTCGCTGTAGAAGGTCTCGTTCTCGGCCGCGAGCGTCGCCCAGCGGACCTGCTCGGGGACCTTGTCGAGGGCCGTGTCCTGGCGGTTGACCTCGCCGGTGCGGGCCATCTCGGTACCGTCGGCCCAGTAGTAGACGTTGTCCTGCTGGGTGGCGAAGGCGTTCAGGTCGGCGGGTATCTCGGTGGTCGCGTACAGGTAGCCGACGAGGGTGGCGAGGACGCAGAAGGCGCCGGCGAGCAGTCCCGTCGTCTGGCGCCAGGACGGCACCCAGCGGCGGTAGCCGGTCCTGCCGGGGCGCGGGTAGGCCGGGCGCAGCCGGACGAGAGCGGGCCGCAGCCGGGTGAGCCACCGGGGGAGGCGGCTGCGGCGGGGCGCGGCGCGCCGACGGCGGGGCGGGGCGGAGCGCTGCGAGGCGTGTGCCTCGTTCCGTTCGTCGACCACCGACCGCTCCTACTTGCTCGAACCTGTGTCTTTGCATCTATTGCTCGACACACCGGGAGTCTGCCACAACCGGAATCTGATGATTCGTCAGCGGGCGGGGAATGCGGACCGGGCCCGGCTCCGGAGCCTTTACAATGCTGTAGAGGAGTGCGGCGCGACCGCGCCCGGCAGAAGATCGTCCGAAGGAATCGTCGAATCACATGGAAGCGGCCATACCCGCCGCCCCCGCGGTACTGCGCCGGGGCCGTCGCCGCCCGAGCGGAGCGCTGGAGAGCGAGGTCCTGGCCGCGCTGCAGCGTGCCGGCACCCCGCTGACGCCCCGCGAGGTCCAGGCCACGCTGCCCGGTGAGCTGACCTACAGCACGGTCGTCACCATCCTCTCCCGGCTGCTCGGCAAGGACGTGCTCACCCGCACGCCGCGCGGCCGTGCCTACGCCTAC
>NZ_JBFAPH010000271.1:0-8321 GCF_040675635.1 Streptomyces sp. NPDC049577 | reverse complement strand
CGCGGTGGAAACGACGGACCCGCCCTCGTCGTGTGCCTGCTCCTCCTGACGGCGCACTCGCACCCGGTTCGATTCTTCCGCTGAAGCAGTACCCGTCGTCACAGAAGACGAGTTCAACCTCCGCCGGAACGAGGCCCCTGAACCAGAGCGCAAACCTGGCTGCCACTTCAAGAGGTGAATCGAGGTAGATACAAGTTCCATCCACGTGAGCGGAACCCTCAAGCTCCTGGCTGCCCTCCGAGTAAGTCCAGACAACACCCCTGGACTCCTGCGTTCCCTGACATTCGCGGATCACAGCGGAAGGCCAGTCTCGCTCCAACGCCGCGATCAACTCCGCACGTCGAACCCTACGGTTCTGATCTTCAAAGACGGCTAGATACGTCACCGACCTGCTCCTTTCCTAGGGATGCACGACGACAGAGCCAGGGATCCCATGCTGTTGCATCAGGCGCGTGAAGTAGGGTACTGCACCTGACTCGTTAGTGATGACACGCAGTCCCACGAGCGGATTCCCTGGGTCATTGATTACTGACGCATATCGAGAGAACTCATCGTTCATCTTGGCGTCAATCTTCGCCTGGATGAAATCTGGGACCTTCCCACCCGGCACGAAGGGGCTTCGCCCAGGATTTCCTACATACTTCGCATCCAAGAGCTCGGATGCGTTGGAATCGAGGCCGTCTGCCCAGACCTTCGTCCCGCCACCTGTGGCGTGGTATTCGGTCGAGCCAACCGTCCTGATTTGATACGCCTGGTTCTCACCGCTGCCCTTCGGGGCACCAGGCTTCAGTGAGAACTTATACGCCGTCGGACAGGCCGCATTCGTGTTGTGGACCAAGATCGGCGTGCCGCCGGCCACAACATAGTAGGTATGAAGCCCGTCGACCGTGAGGTCGTACGTGACCGCGTCAGCGTGATAGAGCCGGATGCTCTTGACCTCGACGTTGCCGTCTTCGGTCTCCAGCAGGTCACCCTCGTGCAGGTCCTTCGCCTCGACGAAAGAGGTCTGCGTCTGGTCGTAGAAGGGGTGGTGGTAGGTGGTGGTGATGGTCGCCGACGAGGCCGTCGACGCTGTGGCCGTGGTCGGGGCCAGAACTGCCGCGGCAGTTGCCGCCGCGGCGACGCCGGCAGCGGCCTTCTTCAGGACGCGGGCACCCAGGCCACTCTTCTTGGTGGTCGGGGCGACCGTGACGTCCACGAAGTCGCGGTCCGTGCGGGTGACGATGACCTTGTCGACCTTGTGGGTCTCCGTGGCCCCGGGCTTGCCCGGAACCGCGTTCTTGATCTCGTCGCCGACCTTCACCTCGTCGATGCGCTTGGACGAGCCGTCGGCCATGGCCACACGGGTCTCACCCGTGAAGCTGTGCGCCTGGCCGCAACTGGAGCGCCTGAGGCCAGCTGCAAGTGCGCCGCCTACCGCCCCACCGATCGCACCTTCCGCCGCACCGCTGGCAGCTGCACTGCCCGCTCCGGACCAGGAACAACCGGCTCCGCTGCTGGCGCAGCTGATGCCATATCCAGCGGCACCCGTTGCACCGCCCGATATGCCGCCTACCGCGGCACCTTCAAGGGCACCGGAAACGACCTTAGGCAGTGCGTGGCCGATGGCCGATTCCGCGAGCTTGCCCCCAAGCGCGCCGCCCAAGGCACCACCGATCGCGCCGCCGACGCCGCCCAGGAAGATGGCTCCGCCAAAGGCCTTGGCCGAACATGCACCGGACTGGCCGGACATGCACTTCGCGCCCTGACCGACCAATCCGCCGACTTCACCGGCAAGCGCACCGCAGGCCGCAGCGCCGGCGACCGCGCCGATACCACCGGTGGGTGCACCGATCGCGACCTCACAGCCAACAAAGACGGCCGTCGAGGCGACGAAGGACGCGATGGCTGCCGCGTGGTGCTTGACGTATGTGGCGGCCGTGTTCACCGCCTTCGCCGTCGCGTGGTAAGCAGTCTTCACCGCTTGCACCGTCTTGTGGTACGCGTGACTCACCACGTGTTTCGTCGCGTGATACGCATGGCTGGCCGCACGTCTCACGTAGCGGTAGCCGTCATGGACCGCCCGGCTCACCCGGGATACCGCCCGGTGCACGTAGTTCGACGCCGCGTGGTACGTGTGCTTCACGTACGACGACGTCGCGTGGTACGCACTGGACGCATAGGACGAGACAGTGTCGTAGGCACTGGACGCGTAGGACGACACAGTGTTGTAGGCACTGGACGCGTAGGACGAGACCGAGTCGTAGGCGCTCGAAGCATACGAACTCGCGCTGCTCCAGGCGTGCGACGCCTTCTTCTTCAGGTTGCCCCAGAAGCCGTGACCCGACGGGTCCGTGCCCTTCAGCGGGTTGTCGTCCACGTACGCGAACGGGTTGGCCGTGACCGAGTTCGGGACCGGGTCGAAGGCCATCGTGTCGCGGTTCATGAACTGGCCGGTCGCCGGGTTGTACCAGCGGGCGGCCATGTTGACCTTGCCCGTGGCGTTGTCCGTCCAGCCCGACTGGTAGCCGAGGTGACCGAACGGGGCGCCCGTCGTGGCCGTGGAGTTGCCCAGCGGGTCGTACGCCGTGGAGCCGCTCAGCTCCGTTCCCGCCGCCGTGAAGTTGCCGATGACGTCGTCGTGCTCGTCGGTGAAGGCGAGCACGCCCGCCGCGCCGGACGTGCCGATGCCGATCAGGCCGCCGTCGGGGGTCCACGTGTACGTGTTGCCGCCGTCCGAGGCCAGGGTGTTGCCCGTGCCCGTGAAGGCGAACGTGAGCTTGGCTCCGCCCGCTCCGTTCGCGGTGACGACCCGGCCGAGGGCGTCGGTGACGTACGTCTGGGTGCCCTGCGTGAGCTGCTGGTCGAAGGCGTCGGAGGCGAACGCGGTCGGCGTGCCGGAGGCTGTCGCCTGCTGGGTCATCGTGCCCCGGGCGCTGTACCGGTAGGTGTTGACTCCGTCGCTGGTCAGCTGGTCGCGGGCGTCGTACGCGTAGACGTTGGAGCCGACCCGGATGCGGTTGCCCGAGTCGTCGTAGCCGTACGCGGTCGTGGTGGTGCCGTTGTTCCAGGAGGTGAGACGGTCGGCCCAGTCGTAGGTGTAGGTGTTGTTCGACGGGCCGGCCAGGCCGGTGCTGTTCTTGCTGGTGAGGTTGCCGTTGGTGTCGTAGCCGTAGCCGATGGAGGCGACGGTGCCGCCCGCGGCGGTCTTGAGGGTGTCGTCGGTCAGCCGGTGCAGCTTGTCGTAGCCGAAGGTACGGACGTTCCCGTCCTTGCCGCCCTGCGTGTACTGCACGCGCGTCGGCTTGGAGAGGGCGTTGTACGTGTACGTCAGCTGCGTCCCGGTGGCCGGGTCGGTCAGGGTGGACAGGCGGCCGGCGGTGTCATAGCCGTAGCTGGTCGTGCCGGCGGCGTCGGTCCGGTTGGTGATCAGGCCGTCGCCGTTGTAGCCGAAGGAGCTGGAGCCGGAGGTTCCGGCCGCGGTCAGCAGCAGACCCCGGTCGTTGTAGGTGAAGGTGTTGGACGTGGCCGGGACCGCGACGTTGCCGGTCAGGGCGCTGGTCGCGGCCGAGGTCATGCGGCCCTCGGCGTCGTAGCCGAAGCTACGGGTCGCCGTGCCGATCTCGGCCCCGGAACCGGACTGCGACGTGAGGTTGCCCAGCGCGTCGTAGTCGGAGGTGACCTTGACCCCGCCCGGCGCCGTCTGCGTCACCGCGCGGCCGGCCGCGTCGTAGGACGTGGTGAACGTCGAGTCCGCGGCGCTGGTGTAGCTGTACGTGGACGTCGACACCGGCGGCTCGATGACCGACTCGGGGAGGTTCCAGGAGTTGAAGGTGTAGTAGCGGGCGTTGCCGCGTCCGTCGGTGAAACGGGTGCGGTGTCCCGCCGCGTCGTAGCCGAAGCTGGTCGTGATCGAGTGCGTCGCGTCGACCGGCTGGACCTCACCGGTGACCTGGCCGAGCGCGTCGCGCGTGTAGGTGGTGGTGTGCTGGTTGGCGTCCGTGGACGACATCAGGTGACCGGCGGCGCTGTAGGTCGCCGAGCGCGTGGAGAGCACCGTCTTCTTGTCGGTGTCCAGCGCCTGCGTCTGGACGGGGTTGCCCAGCTGGTCGTAGGTGACGGTGTTCCACGTGCCGTCGGGCAGACCGACGGCCGTCTTGTTGCCCTTCAGGTCGTAGGTGTTCTGGGTGGTGTTGCCCGCCCCGTCGGTGACCTGGGTGACCTCGCCGACCCGGTTGTAGCCGTAGCTGGTGGTCACACCGTTCTGGGTCGTGGTCGACGCCAGGAACGCACCGCCCGGGTTCGTCGCGGAGGCCGCGTACGAGTGGGTGGTCGTGGACGTGGTCGGGTTCGGGAAGCGGTCCAGGACCGTCGTGGTCAGCTTGCGGCCCATGAAGTCGTACGTCGCCTGGGTCTGCGCGCCGGACGGTGAGGTCACGGACAGCGCGTCGCCATTGGCGTCGTAGACGCTGCGGGTGACGCCCTTGTTGGCGTCGGTGATCTGGACGACGTCGCCGAGCTGGTCGTAGGCGTAGCCGGTGGTGTGCTGGAGCGGGTCGGTGACCAGCGTGACGTTGCCGAGCGCGTCGTACGTCCAGTTCGTCGTCGCGCCGGTGATCGGCGAGCCGGCACCGGGCGCCGTGTAGCTGGGCAGGGTCTCGGCGGTCTTCCGGCCCTCGGCGTCGTACGCCGTGGTGACGGTGTTGCCGTTCGGGTCCTGGGTCTCCGACGGGTTGCCGAAGGTGTCGTAGCCGACGGTGGTGGTGGGGTGCACCAGGGTGGGTGCGCCGCCGTTCGTCTCCGCGTTGACCGCCGGGGCGACGGTGACGGTCTGGTGGCCGGCCTCGTCGTAGGCGTAGTTGGTGACGTTGCCGTCCGGGTCGGTCATGCTGACCGGCAGGCCGCGCTTGTCCAGCTTCCAGCTGGTGGTCGCCTGGCTGCCGGACGCCGTGGTGCCGCCGGAGCGGTCGGCGCCGTACAGACGGGTGACCTCGTCGCCGGAGAGGGCGCGCGGGTAGGTCTGGACATTGTCGATCGCGCCGCTGACCTGGTTGTACAGCCCGCCGTCCGCCGTGTGGACGGCGCCGAGGGTCGTCTGACCGGGAGCGTTCCAGGGGGTGGAGTTCGTCGCCGTACCTGCCGGCTGGCCATTGACGTACAGCTTCATGGCGCCGGTGCCCGAGTCGAACGTGGCGACCAGGTGCGTCCAGGTTCCCGCCACCGCGCTGCCGGTGGGTGCGAGCGCGGCCGGGTAGGCCGTGTTGGACCCGTCGTTGGTGCTGGTGCTGAAGGCCCAGGACTTGGTGCTCGCGATGTAACCGAGGTAGAGCGCCTGGTGGTTGGTGCCGCCCTGACCGACGAAGGTCTGGTCGTTCGCGCTCTGGCTGTTCAGCTTGACCCAGGTGGAGACGGAGTACGACGAGGCGGTATTGAGAGCGGGACCGTTGGTGCCGATCACGCTGGTGGTGCCGTTGAGCGAGGCCGCTCCGTCGTTCCAGGTGACGTCCTTCGCGACGGCGGTGTTACCGGTGCCGGAGGCATCGGTGACCGTCG
This sequence comes from Streptomyces sp. NPDC049577, assembly GCF_040675635.1. Classification (NCBI taxonomy): domain Bacteria; kingdom Bacillati; phylum Actinomycetota; class Actinomycetes; order Kitasatosporales; family Streptomycetaceae; genus Streptomyces; species Streptomyces sp. NPDC049577. The sequence goes on along the minus strand of NZ_JBFAPH010000271.1, from coordinate 2,789 downwards.
TGCCGGACGTCTGGTTCAGCGGCCACCACCCCGTCGGGTGCCCCACACCGTCCTGCCGCACGGAGGTGCTGGTCAGGTTGCCCATCGCGTCGTACGTCGAGCTGGTGGCGTGGGTGGTCCCGCTGCCGTCGCTGAGGGTGCTGGTGGCGACCCGGTCGTCGGGCGTGTACGAGACGGTGGTGGTGCGGTTGACGCCGGTCGGGTCGACCGTGGTCGCGGTGACCCGGTCGGCCGCGTCCACGGTGGACTTGGTGACGGTGGCGCCGTTGTTGGTGGCCTGCTGGATCAGGTTGCCGGCCGCGTCGTAGGTGTTGGCCTGCTGGACGAAGGTGTTCTTCCCCGTCGGGTCGGACTTGGTGATCGTCGCCGTGAGGTCGTTGTCCGTGTAGGTGTACGACGTGGTGTTGCCCATCGCATCGGTGATGGACTGCAGCCGTCCCGCCGGGTCGTAGGCCCGGGAGGACTGGACCAGGTCCTTGGCCGGCGAGGGGTTGACCGGGTCACCCGTGTAGCCCTTGAGGGTCTGGGTGAGCAGATGTCCCTCGGAGTCGTACGTGAAGGCCAGGGTGTTGCCGAGCGCGTCGCGCTCGGTGGCCTTGTTGCCGTAGGCGTCGTACGTGAAGGACGTGGTCGCCTTGGTGCCGTCGGTGTTCGTCTCCAGCTGGTTGTACTGGTTGTACGTGGAGGAGACGGTCCGGGGCGCGTCGCCGCCGGAGAGGTCGGCGACGGTCTGCGAGGTGACCAGTCCGTCCGCGTCGTAGACCGTGGTGGTCTTCGCCTGGTGGACGGCACCGGTGACGCGGTTCGTCACGGCCGGGTCGGTCTGCTCGACGACCTGCGACTCGGCGTCGTACTTGAACTGCGTGACGAGGCCGTTCGGGAAGGTGTCCGAGACGACCTTCTTACTGACCGGCCGGCCGAGGTTGTCGTAGGTAAAGCTGGTGACCTGGCCGTTCGGGTCGGTGGTGGAGGCGACGTCACCGTTCTTGAAGTAGGTGATCGTCGTCGTGGCGCCGCCCGGCGAGACCGTCTTGTACGGCAGGCCCTTGGGGGCGAAGCCGCCGTCGGCCGCCGCGACGGACGTGCCGTCGGTGTAGGCGATCGACGTCGTGCGCCCGTTGGGGGAACCCGGCACGGCCGGGGTCGTCACGCCGGTCTTGTTGCCCGCCGCGTCGTAGGAGAACGACGTCAGGTACGTGTTGTCCGTCGCGGAGGACGAGCGGCCGTCGCGGACGGTGGCCGGCAGGTCGTTCTGCGGGTTCGGCGTCAGCTGGGCGCTGGTGTCGTCCGGCAGGTAGGACGTGTACGTGGTCGAGCAGGCCTGGGCTGCCTGGTTCTGGCAGGTGGTACGGGTGACCTCGTTGCCGCGGACGTCGTGGCCGGTGGTGACGACGTTGCCGTTGGGGTCGGTGACCGTGTGCTGGAAACCGGCGGTGTCGTAGCCGTAGGTGGTCTTGTACCCGCGACCGTCGATCTGCGCGACGGCGCGGTTGCCGTTCCACAGGTCGTACTGGTAGGTGACCGTCTTGGTACCGGGGTCGGTGACCTTGACGACCTTCAGCGGGGACAGCCCGTTGGAGCTGCGTCCGGCGGACCAGTGGGCGGCCGCGTCGCTGCCGCTGAGCTCGGTCCGGTAGAAGGCGGCCTCCGCGATCGAGCCGGAGAAGTAGCCGAGCGGGTTGGTGGGACGGGCCGGCCAGCCGTTGGACTCACCGGCGCCGATGTAGTTGTACCCGGCGGCCGAGCCCTTGAGCGCGGCGGTGGTGGAGCCGGCCTGCACGCCGTCGACGTACAGGTGCTGGCCCTTGCCGGAGCCGGTGAGCAGAGTGTGGTGCCACTTGCCGTCGTTCACCGGAGCGGACGCGACCATCTGGCCGGACGTGCCGTTGGTGTCCCAGAACTTGCCGTGGACCTTGCCGTCGGTGCCGACGTAGAGGGCGGGCGTCCAGTCGTTGGCGGTCGGATTCGGGCCGTTCACGGCCGCGCCCGACTGGCTGAAGAGCACGCCGCCGGCGGTGCTGCCGGGCGGGGTCTTGAACCACATCTCGACGGAGTTCGGCCCGGTCTGCACCTGCTGGCTCGCGGGGAGTTGCAGGAAGGAGGACGAGCCGTTGAAGGCCGCCCCGGCCCTGTCGGTGAAGGGGCCTTCCGAGCCGAGTGTGACGTTGGCGTACGTCGCCGTGCCGGAGTTCACCTCGTTGACCGCCTGGCCCACGCCGGCAGAGTCACCGAGGCGGTAGTAGGCGGCGGGGGCGGAGCCGAGCACCGCCGAGCGGTAGACCTCGCTGGAACCCTGCACCGTGGGTGCACCCATGGTCCAGTTGCCGCCGTTGGAGTCGGTCAGCCGGGTGACGTCCGCCGTGACCGGGTCGTAGGAGACCGAGGCGAAGGTCTTGCCCGAGGGGCGGGTGACCGTGCTCAGGAGGCTGGCGGGCTTGGTGGCGGCGCGGTAGAGGTCGTTGACCTCTGGCTGGGCCAGGGGCTTGCCGTAGTAGGAGACGTTGGAGAGGGAGCCCTTGAAGTAGCTGCCGTAAAACGTGCTCGAGTTGGGATGCGGCTGGTCGGGCCAGGTGTAACCCAGGTAGCCCGTGCCCAGGTAGACGTTGCGGTACAGCCAGGGCATGGCGCTGCCGTTGCTGCCCATGGACTGGAAGCCGGGCCCCGTGCCTACCTTGTTGCCGTCCAGCCACATGGTCTGCGCGGTCCATGAACCGGAGAGGACCACGTGATGCCACTTGCCGTCGGCGACCGAACCCGCGGTGGTGATGGGCTTGGTCTGTATGTCGTAC
>NZ_JBFAPH010000270.1:0-8362 GCF_040675635.1 Streptomyces sp. NPDC049577 | reverse complement strand
GGCTCGCCCTGCGCCGGCGGGAGGCCGCGGACCGTCCCTCCGCGGACCGTCCCTCCCCCCACCGGCCCCCCGCCGACCGCCCCTCCGTGGAGCGCCCGGCCGGTTCGCCGGACGTACGGGAGCGGGCCATTCCGCTGCGCGGCGGCAGGGCCCCTCGGCGGCCGCGCCGCACGGCGCTGCTGTTCGCGCTCGGCGTGCTCGGGGCGCTGTTCTGCATCGCCGCCGTCTGGCTGCTGACCGGCTCCGGTGACGACGGCAAGAAGGCGGCGGCCGCCCCGCCGGCCTCGCCCAGCGCGAGCGGGCCCGCCGTGCCGGCCGGTGCGCGGTGCACCGGCCAGTCGTGCGCGGGGCAGGACCCGGAGACCATGGGCTGTGGCGGCGAGCACGCCACGACGGCCGGATCCGTCACCGTCGGCTCGTCGTACCTGGAGGTCCGCTACAGCGAGCTGTGCGGGGCGGCCTGGGCGCGCATCACCCAGGCCGAGCCGGGCGACGCGCTGCGGATAACCGCTCCCGGCACGCGCGAGCAGGGCACGCGCGTCGCCAAGGGCACGGACGGCCACACGGCGATGCTCGCCGTCACCCGACCGGACCAGGCCACGGCCTGCGCGACGCTCACCGGCGGCCGCAAGGGCTGCACGCACCCGGGCTGACGCCGCGGGGGGCGCCCGAGCCCCCCGAGTGGCGGGCCCCACACCGGGTCGGGGGTTGAAGGGCGTCGCCGTCGGATAGCCTGACGCCGGTTCTCTTGATACCGAGAGAGATCCGCACACAATGGGCTCGCAGCAGGAGATCGCCATGACCCGCACTCCCGTCAATGTCACCGTCACCGGCGCGGCCGGCCAGATCGGCTACGCGCTGCTCTTCCGCATCGCCTCCGGTCACCTCCTCGGCGCGGACGTGCCGGTCAAGCTGCGCCTGCTGGAGATCCCGCAGGGCCTGAAGGCCGCCGAGGGCACCGCGATGGAGCTCGACGACTGCGCGTTCCCGCTGCTGCGCGGCATCGAGATCACCGACGACCCGAACGTCGCGTTCGACGGCGCCAACGTCGCGCTGCTGGTCGGCGCCCGCCCGCGCACCAAGGGCATGGAGCGCGGTGACCTGCTGGAGGCCAACGGCGGCATCTTCAAGCCGCAGGGCAAGGCCATCAACGACAACGCCGCGGACGACATCCGCGTCCTGGTCGTCGGCAACCCGGCCAACACCAACGCCCTCATCGCCCAGGCCGCCGCGCCGGACGTCCCGGCGGAGCGCTTCACCGCGATGACCCGTCTGGACCACAACCGCGCCATCTCGCAGCTCGCGAAGAAGACCGGCACCCCGGTCTCCGAGATCAAGAAGCTGACGATCTGGGGCAACCACTCCGCCACCCAGTACCCGGACATCTTCCACGCCGAGGTCGCCGGCAAGAACGCCGCCGAGGTCGTGAACGACGAGCAGTGGCTGGCCGAGGACTTCATCCCGACCGTCGCCAAGCGCGGTGCCGCCATCATCGAGGCCCGTGGCGCGTCCTCCGCCGCCTCCGCCGCCAACGCCGCGATCGACCACGTCCACACCTGGGTCAACGGCACCGCCGAGGGCGACTGGACCTCCATGGGCATCCCGTCGGACGGCTCCTACGGCGTCCCGGAGGGCCTGATCTCCTCCTTCCCGGTCGTGTGCAAGGACGGCAAGTACGAGATCGTCCAGGGTCTGGAGATCAACGAGTTCTCCCGCGCCCGCATCGACGCCTCGGTGCGGGAGCTCGCGGAGGAGCGCGACGCGGTCCGCGCCCTCGGCCTGATCTGATTCCCGTCCCCGTACGGGTGTGCGCACGCACATCCGTACGGGGCGGTTTCCAGCCCGTCGTCTGCCCTCCGAGCGGGGTCGGCGACGGGCTTTCGGTCGTATTCTGGATTCTCCGAAAACACGTCAACTCCCTCAGTTCACGGGGGAGTTAGGCGATCGGGGGATCGATCATGAGTCATTCCGCTCCACGGGACTCCCGTACCGAGGCCACCCGGTTACTCTGCGCGGGGGCCTACCTCGACATCCACTTCCGCCGGCGCGTCATCGAGGAGCTGGTGGAACACGAAGAAAGACCCATCGCACCCTCGCTCGGCGTCGACGTCGTGCCGGTGCTCGCCCACGCGGTCCGCGCCCGCGGCCAGGACGCGCTGACCGCCCTTCTGCTGCTCGCCCTGTGGGCGGGCTTCTTCGCCGCCGACATCGACTCCGGGGCCGGCGAGGTCGGCCCCGGGCTGCCCATGTGGGCCACCCTCTACGCCGTGGTCTGCTTCATCGGCTGGAGCGCCCAGGCCGCGGCCGGACGCGGGTCCGCCGTGTACATCGTCGACCGGCGCACCCTGCGCCAGGCGCTCAGGGGCAACGCCGCCGTCCGGGCGATCGTGCCCGTCGCGCCCCCGCTGCTGACCATCGCCTACTGGGCCTTCGCCTTCTACGCGCTGGAGGAGGGCGCCGAGAACTGGGCCGGGATCATCTTCCCGCTCCTGCTCGTGCTGCCGGTGTGGATGCACCGGGCCCGGGTGGCGGCCGTGATGCGCACCGAGCTGGCCCGCGACGCCTTCGCCCGGCTGCCGCGGGCCCTGCCGGTGTCGGCCTACCACCGGCGCATCGGGCAGGCCATCGACCGCGAGCAGTACGCGGGACTGACGATCTACGACCCGTCCCGGCCGTTCATCGGCATGGGCCGCCCGTACGAGCCCTGGTCCCTGGCCATGGAGCTCAAGCGCCGCCCGGGCCAGGACAGCGTGGCGCCCATCACCGGCCGCACCGTCGTCGACCTCATCCGGCCCCGGCTGGAGGCGCTGCGCGAGGCCGCCGCCGCGACCAGCCGGGACCGGCTGCGCGACCTGGAGATCGAGGAGTTCGTCTACCTGCCGGTCGGCCCGCAGCGGCAGCGCGTCACCTACGACGAGCCGACCGTCAGCCGCCACCGGGACGAGGCGGTGGACGAGGGCGGCGAGGCCCGCCGCTACTTCCTGCGGATCCGCATCGGCGCGTGGGACGAACAGGTCGTGATCTCCGTCCTGGTCCGGGTGCACACCCAGGGCGGGATGCTGGTCCTGGAGGTCGTCCCGCACGTCCTCACGCCCGTCAAGCCCGAGTTCCACGCGGTCGACGTGATCGCGGCGCGCGGCGAGGACGACCTGCTGCGCGACGGCGTGCGGGCGCTGCTGTCCGGCCCGGCGGCCGGGTTCGCGTCGCTGGTCTCGACGGTTCACTCGGCCGTCTCCGGCTTCCGCACCTGGCTCGCCGACCCGCGCCGCGCCGTGCCGGACGGGCCCGCCGACTCGGTGCGGGAGATGGCCGGCACCCAGCTCGTCTCCCTGTTCCAGGAGATGGACATCAGCCGCTACGTCAAGACCGTGCAGGACCGCATCGCCAGCGGAGTACGGGACGCCCTGCGCTCGAAGGGCTATGAGACCGATCAGTTCGAACAGCAGATCGTGCAGATCAGCGAGGGTGGCGTCTACATCGGTTCGATGAGCGGTGGCGCGGTGGCCACCGGCAGCGGTGCGGAGGCCAAGCACGTCGCGGGAAGCGGGGGACGATGAAGGAACCGGTGAACAGCCAGGAGAAATCCGGTGGGATCTCCGTCGGCCGGATGACCGGCGGGGCCGTGGCCAGTGGCCCGGGCGCCCGTGCCGAGGACCGGTCGGAGCGCGTGGGCGCCCCGCCGGCCGCGGCCGGGGATGTGCCGGTGGCCGGCCCGGTGCCGGAGAACGGCGGCGTGGCGGTGGGCGAGATGTCCGGCGGCGCGGCCGCCGCCGGGGTGGACGCGCACGCGCTCGACGCCTCACGGCAGTTGCTGCCCGTCCCGCCCGGACTGCTCGAAGCGGTGGGGCTGCTGCGGCAGGACCTGCCCCGGCTGGCCCGTGCCGGCGGCGACCGGCTCGACGAGGTCGACGGCGAGCTGGCGGCCCTGGAGGACGAGGCGCGCCGCACCGGGCGCACCGAACGCGGCCGGCTGGACCGGCTGAAGGAGCTGCTGGCCGTCGGCACCACGGCCGCCGGCGCGCTGTCCTCGGCCGTCGCCGTCGTCCAGGCGATCACCCAGTTACTCGCGTGAGGCGGCGAGGCACATGAGTCACTGGGACCCCGAACGCCAGTGCTGGGTCGACGACGACCCCCGGGCGCCGGGCCACGCACCGCCCTACGACCCGGACGGCGAACAGCGGGTGACCCTCGGGCCCCCGCCCGAGGACGGCATCCCCACCGGGCCGTCGCACGCGTCCATCCTCGCGGGCGCGCTGGCGGGCGTGATCCTGGCCGGCGGCCTGGGCCTCGGCCTGTGGGCGGCCCTGCGCGACGACGACGGCGGGGGCGGCGGCCCCGACGCCCCACCGGGGGCGAGTAGTTCGATGGGCGCCCTGCCCTCGCCCACCGGCACCGACGGCCTCACCGGCGGCTGGCCGTTCAGCCGGAGCGACGAGCCCACCGACGGGCCCGCCGGCGAACCGACCACCACGGCCCCGGGCTTCCCCGGCTACCCGACGGCGGTGCCCACCGGCGGATCGTCGGCCGGCCGCTATGTACGGACCACCGATCCGGCCGGGTACTCGCTGGCCGTACCGGTCGGCTGGACGCGCAGCACGCAGAACGCGAGCGTGTTCTACACCTCGCCGTCCGGCACCAGCCTGATCCAGATCTGGGAGCTGGACGGGCCGGAGTCCACCCCGTACGACGCCATGGTCGCGACCGAGAAGACGGTCTCCGGCAACAAGGGCTACCACCTGCTGCAGCTCGCGCGGGGCGGCACCTCGGACGGCGCGGCGGAGCTGGAGTACGCGTACACCCGCTCCGACGGCAGCGACCGGCACGTCCTCGTCCACGCCTACACGGCTCCCGACCACCACCAGTACGCGCTGCTGGTCGCCGGGCCCTCCGACGCGTGGTCCTCGCATCTGGAGATCGCCCGGACACTCACGTCCACCTTCTGTCCCACCGGTTACTGCAGTCAGTGACGCACCGGTCACACCGGTCGCGCCGACCACGGAAAGTGACTCGCGTCACTCTTCGTCAACAAGGAGGCATAGGTTTAGCCCTTCCGGTTAGGGGCGCTCCGTTGCCGGTCCTCCCGGGCCGGCGGCGGATCGTTCGTCACCGGAAGGCAGAGTTCGTCATGTCGTCAGTCGAGACCATCCACGTGGACGGGGTGTGGCGCGGCGCCGCGTCCGGCGCTCAGCGGGAGGTGCTCGACCCCGCCGACGCCACCACCCTCGCCGTGGTGTCCGAGGGCGGCACCGCCGACACCGACGCCGCCGTGGCCGCCGCCCGCCGGGCCTTCGACGAGGGTCCCTGGCCGCGCACGCCGGTGGCCGAGCGCGCCGCGCTGCTGCGCCGCGTGGCGGACCTGCTCCAGCGCGACCGCGAGGCGATCGCCCTGACCGAGAGCCGGGACACCGGAAAGACCCTGGAGGAGGGCCGCGTCGACGTCGACGACGTGACCACCGCCTTCCGCTACTTCGCCGACCTCGTCGCCGGCGAGAGCGCCGGCCGCGTCGTCGATGCCGGCGACCCCGATGTGCACAGCGTCGTCGTGCACGAACCCGTCGGCGTCTGCGCCCTGATCACCCCCTGGAACTACCCCCTGCTCCAGGCCAGCTGGAAGATCGCCCCCGCGCTGGCGGCCGGCAACACCTTCGTGATCAAGCCCAGCGAGATCACCCCGCTGTCCACCGTGCACCTGGTCCGGCTGCTCGCCGAGGCAGGGCTCCCCGCCGGCACCGCGGGCCTCGTCACCGGCGCCGGCGACCCGGTCGGCGCCCGGCTCTCCGAGCACCCGGACGTCGACCTCGTCTCCTTCACCGGCGGCCTCGCCAGCGGCACCAGGGTCATGGCCGCCGCCGCGCCCACCGTGAAGAAGGTCGCCCTGGAGCTCGGCGGCAAGAACCCCAACGTCGTCTTCGCCGACGCCGCTTCCACCGAGGCCGACTTCGACACCGCCGTCGACCAGGCCCTCAACGCCGCCTTCATCCACAGCGGGCAGGTCTGCTCGGCCGGCTCCCGGCTGATCGTCGAGGAGTCCCTGCGGGAACGCTTCGTGGGCGAACTCGCCCGCCGCGCCGAGCGCATCAGCCTCGGCCGGGGCACCGAGGAGGGCGTCGAGTGCGGCCCGCTGGTCAGCGCGAGCCAGCTGGAGAAGACCGAGGCGTACGTCGCCTCCGCGCTGGCCGAGGGCGCGGTGCTGCGCTGCGGCGGCGAGCGGCCCAAGCCGTCCGATACCCGCCCGGCCACCGGCTACTTCTACTCGCCGACCGTGCTCGACCGCTGCCACCGCCGCATGAAGGTGGTGCGTGAGGAGACCTTCGGGCCGATCCTCACCGTCGAGACCTTCCGCACCGAGGACGAGGCCGTCGCCCTCGCCAACGACACCGAGTACGGGCTCGCCGGCGCGGTGTGGACCAAGGACGCGGGCCGGGCCCGCCGGGTCGCCGGGCGGCTGCGCCACGGCACCGTGTGGATCAACGACTTCCACCCCTACCTGCCGCAGGCGGAGTGGGGCGGCTTCGGGAAGTCCGGCACCGGACGGGAGCTGGGCCCCTCGGGCCTGGCCGAATACCGCGAGGCCAAGCACATCTACCAGAACCTCGCGCCGAAGCCGGTGCGCTGGTTCGCGGGCTGACGTCCCCCCGTCCCGCCCGAAGTTCCTTTGCCGCACAAGGAGTTCATCCCCACCATGCCCGCTTACGACTACGTCGTCATCGGCGGCGGCACCGCCGGCTCCGTCATCGCCTCCCGTCTCACCGAGGACCCGGACGTCACCGTCGCCGTCATCGAGGGCGGCCCCTCCGACGTCGACCGCGAGGACGTCCTCACCCTGCGCCGCTGGCTCGGCCTGCTCGGTGGCGAACTGGACTACGACTACCCGACCACCCCGCAGCCGCGCGGCAACTCCCACATCCGGCACAGCCGCGCCCGCGTCCTGGGCGGCTGCTCCTCGCACAACACCCTCATCTCCTTCAAGCCGCTGCCCGGCGACTGGAACGAGTGGGCGGCCGCCGGCGCCGAGGGCTGGGACGCGGACTCCATGGACCCGTACTTCGCCCGGCTCCGCAACAACATCGTCCCGGTGGACGAGAAGGACCGGAACGCCATCGCCCGCGACTTCGTCGAAGCGGCCCGCGAGGCCGCCGGGGTGCCGCGCGTCGAGGGCTTCAACAAGCAGCCCTTCCACGAGGGCGCCGGCTTCTTCGACCTCGCCTACCACCCCGAGAACAACAAGCGCTCCAGCGCCTCGGTCGCCTACCTCCACCCCTTCCTCGACCGCCCCAACCTCCATCTGATGCTGGAGACCTGGGCCTACCGGCTGGAGGTCGAGGCCGGCCGGGCGCGCGGTGTGCACGTGCGCACGAAGGACGGCGAGGAACTGTTCGTCGAGGCCGGCCGCGAGGTCCTGGTCTGCGCGGGCGCCGTCGACACCCCCCGGCTGCTGCTGCACTCCGGCATCGGCCCCAAGGCCGACCTGGAAGAGCTCGGCATCCCCGTCGTCCACGATCTGCCGGGCGTCGGCGAGAACCTGCTCGACCACCCCGAGTCGGTCATCGTCTGGGAGACCGACGGCCCGATCCCCGAGAACTCGGCGATGGACTCCGACGCGGGCCTCTTCGTCCGCCGCGACCCCGCCTCCGACGGGCCCGACCTGATGTTCCACTTCTACCAGATCCCCTTCACCGACAACCCCGAGCGCCTGGGCTACGTCAAGCCCGAGCACGGCGTGTCGATGACGCCCAACATCCCCAAGCCGCGCAGCCGCGGCCGCCTCTACCTGACCAGCGCCGACCGGTCCGTCAAGCCCGCCCTCGACTTCCGCTACTTCACGGACGAGGAGGACTACGACGCCCGCACCCTCGTCGACGGCATCAAGCTCGCCCGCGAGATCGCGAAGACCGAACCGCTGGCCGGCTGGCTCAAGCGCGAGGTCTGCCCCGGGCCCGAGGTCACCGACGACGAGGCGATCAGCGAGTACGCGCGCAAGGTCGCCCACACCGTCTACCACCCGGCCGGCACCTGCCGCATGGGCGCCGCGGACGACGACCTCGCGGTCGTCGACCCGCACCTGCGGATACGCGGCCTGGACGGCGTCCGCATCGCCGACGCGTCCGTCTTCCCGACGATGCCGGCGGTCAACCCGATGATCGGCGTACTGATGGTGGGGGAGAAGTGCGCCGAGTTGCTCGCCGCAGCAGCCGACGAAGGGACCGGCCAGTGACCAGTACCCGCTCCGTGAACGACACCGCACCCCGTACCACCGGCAGCACCCCCATCGAGCCGCCCGCGCTCCGCGCGGCGGCACCCACGGCCGCTCCTGCGGCCGGTGCGCCGGCCGGCCACGCAGCCGGCCCCCCGGGCCCGGCCC
>NZ_JBFAPH010000269.1:0-8464 GCF_040675635.1 Streptomyces sp. NPDC049577 | reverse complement strand
AAAAACTACAACACTTGGATCCGGCTCTACCCGGAGGCGTTCGACTCGCTGGGGCGGCAGCTGGGCGTTCCCCGGCCCCGCCCGCCGGTCAGTCCTTCTTCGGTTCCTCAGAAGCTGTCGCCGAAGCTGTCGCCGAAGGCGCCGGGTTCGCCGGGGGCGCCGGCTTGTCCGCCGTGTCCTGGGGGAACGTGAGCTGCTGGCTCATCCACTCCATCAGCGGGCCGATCTCCCGCCGCCACGTCGTGAAGTGGTGGGAGCCCTCCGGCAGGATGATCGACGCCGATGTCATCGGCTCCTTGACCGCCTTCAGGAACTTCTCCGTCTCGCCGTAGTTCTTCTCGCCCTTCTTGCTGGACGTGACCAGCACCGAGACCCGCGGGGCCGGCATGTTCTGCAGGCGCCAGATCAGGTCGTGCTCGTGCTGCTTCTGCTTGGCGTCCGGGCCGCTGCCGAAGAGGTTGCCGGTGGTGAGGTCGTTGCCGACCTTGTAGTCGGCGGAGAGGGCGGCGGCGGCCGGGTAGACGTTCGGCTGGCGCATGGCGAGCTCCAGGGCGCAGGTGCCGCCGGAGGAGTAGCCGAAGACGCCCCAGGCGCTCGGGTCGGCGCCGACCCGGTACGTGCTGCGGAGCGCGTCGGGCAGGTCCTTGGTGAAGAAGGTCTCGGCCTGCGGGCCGTCCGGGACGTCCACGCACTCCGTGTCGCGCGGCGGCGCGATCGTCGGGCGGACCATGACGATGATGGTCGGCTGCATCTTGTTCTCCGCCAGCAGCCGGCTCGCGGTCTGCGGCACCTGGAGGTGCTGGGCGAGGTTCATGATCCCGCCCGGGTAGCCGCTGATGGCGACCATGACGGGGAAGCGGTGGCGCTCGTACTGCTTCTGGAAGTACTGCGGCGGCAGATAGACGAAGGCGGGGTTGATGGCCTGGGACCGCTTGCCGACGATGCGGACCGACTGGACCTTGCCCTCCTTGTCGGCGGGGCCGTGCGGTATCCCGCCGATCTTGTCCAGGCCCTGTGGCCCGGCCGGCTGGACGAGGCCGTCCTTGGTGCCGTTCACGGTGGCGTAGGGGCCGCCCTTGCCCATCTCGTTGACGTTGACCGGGGCCTTGTCGACCCGGCCGAGCAGCTGGTTCCAGGTGCCGTAGAACTGGCCCCAGGAATTCACCGCGAGCAGCATCGCGGCCACGATCGACAGCTGGGTCACGGCGATGGAGCCCAGCCGTCCCAGCACGGGCAGCACACCGCGGCCGGCCAGCCGTGGCCACACCCAGACCGTGAGCGCCACGCACAGCAGGGCGACGAAAACGACCGTGTACAAGAGCGACCTGCTCATCAGGCCCATCTGGCGCTCAACTCCCTGCCCCTGTGGTGGGCTGCTCGTCGCGGCTCCGTCCGGATTCCGTTCCGGTCCGGTCATACTCACCGATGAAGAGGCGGTAATCGACGGGCAGGGTTGCCCGGGGCCCATTTGTTGCGCTGCTCTTGTCCTGCCCTTGGTCTGCGCGTCTCCCGGCGTTCCCGGCCCGGGCCGGGCCGGTGGTCTGGCCGAACGCCCCCTTCCGCCGGATGGTGGGCGGAGGAGGTGGACGCCATGTCCGACGACCCGCCGAATCCCTATCTCAGCGGCCTCTTCGCCCCCGTCCACGACGAGCTCACCGCCTACGACCTCCCGGTCACCGGCCGTGTCCCCGACGCCCTGCGCGGCCGGTACCTGCGCAACGGCCCCAACCCGCTGCGCGTCGAGGACCCGGGCTCGTACCACTGGTTCAGCGGGGAGGGCATGGTGCACGGCGTGCGGCTGCGCGACGGCCGCGCCGAGTGGTACCGCAACCGCTGGGTGCGCTCGGACGCCGTCGCCGGGCAGCTCGGGGAGAAGCTGCTGCACGGTCCGCGCCACCTCGGCATGGACTTCGCGCCCAACACCCACGTCCAGCCCTTCGCGGGCCACCTCCTCGCCCTGGTCGAGGGCGGTTCGCTGCCCTACGAGCTGGACCCCGAGCTCTACACGATCGGTCCCTTCGACTTCCACGGCACGCTGCCGGGCGGTCTGTCCGCGCATCCCGTCCTCGACCCGGTGAGCGGGGAGCTGCACGCGGTCGCGTACTGCTGGGCCTGGCCGTACGTCCAGTACGTCGTCGCGGGGACGGACGGCTGCGTGCGGCGGCACGTCGACATCCCGGTGCGCGGGCGGCCCATGATGCACGACTTCTCCCTCACCGAGCACCATGTCCTGCTGTACGACCTCCCCGTGGTCTTCGCGCCGCACCGCAGCGGCACCTCCTTCCCCTACGTCTGGGCGGCCGAGCGGCCCGCCCGGATCGGGGTGCTGCCGCGCGAGGGGCGGGCGGCGGACGTGCGCTGGCTGGAGGTCGAACCCTGCTTCGTCTTCCACCACATGAACGCGTACGACGACGGCCCGGGCGGGACGATCACGGTCCATCTGGTCGTCCACGACCGTCTCTTCGTGGGCGGGCGCACGGAGCCGGGCGCGGCGACGGCCCGGCTGGAGCGCTGGGACGTCGATCTGCGCGCCGGGGCGGTGCGGCGGCAGGTGGTGGACGACTGCCCGGTCGAGCTGCCGCGCGCCGATCCGCGCCGGCTGACCCGGCGCCACCGCTTCGGCTACGCGGTCCGCGAGCGCGCGGGCACCGGTGCGGCGGGCCCGCACGCGGGGAGTTCGCACGGTCCGGCCGGCGGGCTCGGCGCCGCGATCGTCAAATACGACTTGGCGCGCGGCAAGAGCGAGGAGTTCCGCGCCCCGCCCGGCGGCGACATCGGCGAGGGCGTCTTCGTGCCGTCCGGCCCCTGGGCGGCGGAGGACGACGGCTGGCTCCTCACGCTGCTCTACGAACCGGTCCGCGGGGCCACCGACTTGCTGGTGCTCCCGGCCCGCGACCTCGCGGCCGGGCCGGTCGCCCGGATCCACCTCCCCGTGCGGGTTCCGCTCGGTTTCCACGGCAGCTGGGTGCCCGACGAGCCGCCTCCACGAGCCTGACCGCGTGTGACATGACGCGCGGCGGGCAGGAGAGTGATCGTGCTGGACGGGTGTTGACGGCTAGCCTACGAACATGTCCCCGGCGGGACGTTTACGAACGATTCCCGACACAAGGGGCAATCAGCCGGGACATTGTGCCGGGCCATTGAAAGACCTGCACCCGAGACCTGCGAGACATGAAGGACAGGACAGATCCCCATGGGCATTCGGAGTCTGCTGCGGAACGCGTTCGGTCGATCCAGGGCAGTTGAACGCGAGGAACCGGCCGTGCCCCAGCAGAGCACGGGGCCGGAGGCCGTCCCGGTGGACGGCGGGAAGGCGGCGCCGTCCGTGCCCGCTCAGCCGGCGGCGGCCGGCACGAACGTCCCGTCCGTGGCCGAGACCGCGGAGGCGGCCGTGCCGGACCGGGCCGACAACGCCGTCGCCCCCGTGTCCGTTCCCGCCCAGCCGGCCGGCCCGGCGTCCGTCACCACGTCCGGCGCGCACCCGGTGAGCGAGAGCGCGGCGGCCCCGGTGCCCGCCCAGCCCGCCACGGAGCGGGTGCCCGACCCGGGACCGCTCGGGCCGATCCCGACGCCGCCCCCGCCGCGCCCCGAGCCGCTCCCGGAGCCCGAGCCCGAGCCGACGCCCATGCCGTCGCCGAAGCCGATCCCCGAGCCGGAGCCCGCGCCCACCCCGGAGCCGAACCCCTACCCCGAGCCGGCCCCGGGCCCGGACCCCGAGCCGTCCCCGGCCATGACCGCCGGGACGAGCAGCGAGACGATCACCGGGGCGGGCGCCGCGGTGAGCCTGGAGAAGGTGCGCGAGACCGCGCCCGGCCTGGTCAGCCTCTACAAGGAGGCCGGGACCTCCCTGCGCAAGCAGGGCCTGGCCGGGCAGCGGGCCGCCGTCTACCTCGTCCTCGACCGCTCCGGCTCCATGCGCCCCTACTACAAGGACGGCTCCGTCCAGCGCCTGGCCGAACAGGCCCTGGGCCTGGCGGCCAACCTCGACGACGACGGCGTCGTGCCCGTCGTCTTCTTCTCCACGGACGTCGACGGCACGGCCGACCTCGACCTCGGCAACTACGAGGGCCGGATCCAGGAGCTCCACGCCTCGTACGGGCACATGGGCCGCACGAACTACCACCTGGCGATGCGGGCGGTGACCGACCACTACCTCGCCTCCGGCGCGAGCGACCCCGCCTTCGTCATCTTCCAGACCGACGGCGCGCCCTACAGCAAGCCGGCGGCCGAGAAGGCGCTGTGCGAGGCCTCGAAGCTCCCGATCTTCTGGCAGTTCGTCGGCTTCGGCGACCCGGAGGGCAGGGGCTTCGACTTCCTGCGCCGCCTCGACGACCTCCCCGTCCCCGAGCGCCGCGCCGTCGACAACGCGGGCTTCTTCCACGCGGGCCGCGACCCGAAGTCGCTCTCGGACGGCGACCTCTACCGCGAGCTGATGGTGGAGTTCCCGGACTGGCTGCGCGAGGCCCGGGCGGCGGGCATCGTCGGCTGACCTCCCCGCACCCCAGGCACCCGCTCGCCGCACACGCCCGCCCGCGCCGGGACGGCCACCGCCCCGGCGCGGGCGCCGTCGTCCCGGGCGCCGTCGTCCCTGGCGCCCCGATATCACCCTCCGTATTCGGCGCAGAACCGATCAGGCACCGTCTGAGTGGGCACTGTAAGGGTGTGAGCAATGAGATCCCCCCACCAGCCCCGGCTCCCACGCGTGGCTCCTACGCCATCGACACCCGCTCCGGTCGCATCGGGCAGGTCATGGACCACCACGCCGGTCACGTACAGCTACGACCGCCCCAGGGCGGGCTGGAGTGGAACTGCCCGCCGGAGCTGATCCGGGCCGCGACCGACGACGAGGTGCTGCGGGCGCGCGTCGCCCAGCTGAACGCGCTGAGCCGGGCGGAGAGCAGGTGGTCACGGTGAGGGGTCCCGCGTTGACACAGCCGTCATAAAAGCGGCGCGGCGGCGCCCTGGCGCTCGGATACGCTAAAGGTGCACCTCAAACACACAGCGACCAGGGAGCAGCCGCAATGGCTCGACACCTCATCACCAGCGCCCTTCCGTACATCAACGGGATCAAGCACCTGGGCAACATGGTGGGGTCCATGCTCCCGGCGGACGTCTACGCGCGGTACCTGCGCCAGACCGGCCGCGAGGCGCTGTACATCTGCGCCACCGACGAGCACGGCACGCCCGCCGAGCTGGCGGCGAAGGAGGCCGGGCTGCCGGTCTCGGAGTACTGCGCGCAGCAGCACGACGCCCAGAAGGCGATCTACGAGGGCTTCGGGCTGAAGTTCGACTACTTCGGCCGCAGCTCCTCCCCCGAGAACCGGGACATCACCCAGCACTTCGCGCGGCAGCTGCAGAAGAACGGGTTCATCGAGGAGCGGTCGATCCGCCAGGTGTACTCGCTGACCGACGCCCGCTTCCTGCCCGACCGCTACATCGTCGGCACCTGCCCGCACTGCGGCTACGACAAGGCCCGCGGCGACCAGTGCGAGAACTGCACGCGCGTCCTCGACCCGACGGACCTCATCGACGCCCGCTCGGCGATCAGCGGCAGCAGCGACCTGGAGGTGCGCGAGACCAAGCACCTCTTCCTGCGCCAGTCGAAGCTCCAGGGCGAGGTCGAGGCGTGGATCGACGAGCACGGCAAGGACTGGCCCGTGCTGGCCTCCTCGATCGCCCGCAAGTGGCTGACCGAGGGGCTCAACGACCGGGCGATCACCCGTGACCTCGACTGGGGCGTGCCCGTCCCGGCCGACACCTGGCCCGAGCTGGCGGCCGAGGGCAAGGTCTTCTACGTGTGGTTCGACGCGCCCGTCGAGTACATCGGCGCGACGAAGGAGTGGGCGAACGCCGCGCAGGAAGGTGACCCGGAGAACCGGGACTGGAAGTCCTGGTGGTACGAGGCCGAGGACGTCCGCTACACCCAGTTCATGGGCAAGGACAACGTCCCGTTCCACACGGTGATGTTCCCGGCCACCCAGCTCGGCACCCGCGAGCCCTGGAAGAAGGTCGACTACGTCAAGGCCTTCAACTGGCTCAACTACTACGGCGGCAAGTTCTCCACCTCGCAGCGGCGCGGCGTCTTCACGCACGACGCCCTGGAGATCCTGCCCGCCGACTACTGGCGCTACTTCATGATGGCCAACGCCCCCGAGTCGGACGACACCTCGTTCACCTGGGAGCTCTTCGCCGCCACGGTCAACAAGGACCTCGCCGACGTCCTGGGCAACTTCGTCAACCGCGTGCTGTCCTTCTCCCGCAAGCGCTTCGGCGACGCCGTCCCGGCGGGCCTGGAGGCCGGCGAGGCGGAGGCCCAGCTGGGCCGCGAGATCGCCGCGCTGCTGGTGGAGTACGAGAACCACATGGAGACCCTGCAGTTCCGCAAGGCCGCCCAGGCCCTGCGCACGCTGTGGAGCGCGGGCAACTCCTACCTGGAGACCAAGGCCCCCTGGCTGGAGATCAAGACCAACCCGGACGGCGCGGCCCTCACGCTGCGCACGGCCATGAACCTGATCCACCTCTACGCGATCATCTCCGAGCCGTTCATCCCGGCGTCCGCCGCCGCGATGCGCTCCGCGTTCGCGCTGGAGAACGACACGGCGACGTGGGTGACCGCCGACGAGGCGAGCTCGCTGTCCTCCGTCCCGGCCGGCACGCCCTTCACCGTGCCGCCGGTGCTCTTCGCGAAGATCACCGAGGACGACCTGGCCGCGTACACCGAGCGCTTCGGCGGTGCGGAGACGGCCGAGGCGTAATCCGCCGCGCAGCCGCGCACCGACGGGCCGGGGGCCCGGGACCATCACGGTCCCGGGCCCCCGGGCGTTTCCGGGGCGCCCGCCGGGGCCGCGTTGAGCGGTCGGCAAGCGATCGGCAAGCGTTCGTTCAGCCCTGTTCGACAGGCTGGTGTGCGTTGTTGCACGGGGGACGGACGAGGAAGAGCGAAGTGTTCGAGAAGCGCATCACCGTGAGCGTGCACGCCGACGACGAGCTGGGCCGGCACCGGGTCGTCCGGCAGTTGCGGTCGCTGCCCGGCATGGAAATCGTCCGGGACGGGGCGGCCGTCGACATCCTGCTCATGGGCCGCGCCGACCGGGACGCACCGGGGGCGCTGCGGCGCATGGCGCGGGCGGACCGGGCACCGCTGGTGGTGATCGCCGAGGAGCTGGGGGAGACGGAGCTGATGGCCGTCGCGGAGTACGGCGTGCGGTCCGTGCTGTGGGGCCACCGGCTGACGCCGGGGCGGCTGTCGCGCGCGGTCCACAACGCGGCCGGCTGCTGTCCGCGGACCCCCATGGCGACGGCGCTGCTCTGAGCCGGGAAGAACGGCGAGAACGCGAAGAACGGCGAGGGGCCCGGCACGTTCACCGTGCCGGGCCCCTCGTCACTCCTGCCGCTTACTTCACCTGCGGCTTGCGGATCGACAGGTGCAGCTCCTTGAGCCGCGACTCGTCGACCTCGCTCGGCGCGCCCATGAGCAGGTCCTGCGCGTTGCCGTTGAGCGGGAAGGCGATGGTCTCGCGGATGTTCGGCTCGTCGGCCAGCAGCATGACGATGCGGTCGACGCCCGGGGCGATGCCGCCGTGCGGCGGGGCGCCGAACTTGAAGGCGCGCAGCATGCCGCCGAACTCGCGCTCGACGTCGTCCTTGCTGTAACCGGCGATCTCGAAGGCCTTGTACATGACCTCGGGCTCGTGGTTCCGGATGGCGCCGGACGACAGCTCCACGCCGTTGCAGACGATGTCGTACTGCCAGGCCAGGATGTCCAGCGGGTCCATGGTCTGCAGGGCCTCCAGGCCGCCCTGCGGCATGGAGAACGGGTTGTGGGAGAACTCGATCTTGCCGGTCTCCTCGTCCTTCTCGAACATCGGGAAGTCGACGATCCAGCAGAACCGGAAGACGTTCTCCTCGAACTGGCCGGCGCGCTTGGCGGCCTCGACGCGCACGGCGCCCATGATCTTGGAGACCTCGTCGAAGTCGCCGGCGCCGAAGAAGATCGCGTGGCCGGGCGCCAGGCCGAGGCGCTCGGTGAGGGCCTTGACGTTCTCCTCGGTGAGGAACTTGGCGATCGGGCCGGTCAGCGCGTTCTCGTCACCGACGCGGACCCAGGCCAGACCCTTCGCGCCCTGCTCGACCGCGTACTCGCCGAGGCCGTCGAAGAACTTGCGCGGCTGGTCCTGGACGGACGGCACGGCCAGCGCACGCACGTGCTTGCCGGCGAAGGCTTTGAACTCCGAGCCCTCGAAGACGTCCGTGACGTCGACGAGCTCCAGCTTGGCGCGCAGGTCCGGCTTGTCGGAGCCGTACTTGAGCATCGCCTCGCGGAAGGGGATGCGCGGGAACGGGGAGGTGACGTGGCGGCCGCCGCCGAACTCCTCGACCACTTGCTCCTGGTGTTATCAGTAAGCAGAGCCTCGCCCCTGCGCGCGTCTTCTCCTGCACGGTGTCCGACCGGCAGGCGGTTGTC
>NZ_JBFAPH010000268.1:0-8472 GCF_040675635.1 Streptomyces sp. NPDC049577 | reverse complement strand
CGTGACTCCTGTTAGGGTGCGCCGATGTCATCGATCAAGCAGTTCCAGGTCACCTTCGACTGCGCGGAACCTGAGCGTGTTGCTCGTTTCTGGTGCGAGGTGCTGGGGTACGTCGTATCTCCGCCGCCGAAGGGGTTCGCCACGTGGGACGATTTCGATCGCTCCCGGCCCCCTGAGGAGCGTGGTTCATGGTTCGCCTGCAGTGATCCCTCAGGCGTGGGCCCGCGACTGTTCTTTCAGCGTGTTCCCGAAGGCAAGGTCGTCAAGAACCGGGTGCATCTCTGCGTGCGGGTCGGCACCGGGCTCGTGGGCGAAGAGCGCCTCGCCGCGCTTGAGGCCGAGTGTGCACGACTGGTCCCGCTCGGCGCGGTACGTGTGCGACTGCTGTACGACGGAAACGACTCGTGCATCGTCATGCAGGACATCGAAGGCAATGAGTTCTGTCTCGACTGAGCCTGTGCGGCCCCCGCGTTCGGAACGGGCGGCCCTCCAGGGCACGCCGGAGACCCGCCCGGGCCGGCCCGGGCGGGTCCTTCCGCTATGACCTGTACCGGTAGCGGATCCGGCCGCGGGTGAGGTCGTAGGGGCTGAGCTCCACGAGCACCCGGTCGTACGGGAGGATCTTGATGTAGTTCTTCCGGATCTTCCCGCTGATGTGGGCGAGCACGGTGTGCCCGTTCTCGAGCTCCACCTTGAAGGTGGCATTGCGCAGGCATTCGACGACGGTGCCCTCGACGTCTATGCCCCCTGACGTTTTCGTCATGGTCTTCTCACTTTCCTGACAGGGCTTGGTCTTGGTGGGAAACGAACGCGGTGCGTGCGTCAGTGGCGGACGAGTTCCAGGGTGCTGCCCGCGCGCCGGGCGCCGATGCCCTCGAACAGGGCGGTGGCCGCCGTATTGGACTCGTTCACCTCGGCCCAGGCCGCGGTGGTGCCGGAGCGGTGCAGCGAGGCCAGCGTGTGGGCCAGCAGCGCCCGGGCGATGCCGCGGCGGTGCCGGTCGGCTCGGACCGCGATCAGCCCGATCCGTGGCTGCCGGGGCAGCGGCTTCACGCGGATCAGTCCCACGTACTGGCCGGCGTGCCGCGCCACCGCGTACTTCGACGGGTCGACCACGGTCGTCCCCGCCGGGCGGGGCAGTATCTCGGCCGGCATCGTCCGCCATCCGGCGGTGGCCTCGACCTCGTCGCGGATGACGCGATCCAGGGCCCGCAGCGGGCCCTCCTCCGCCTCACCGGCGGGAACGATCGTCACGCCCGACGGGGGCCGCACCGAGCCCAGCCCGGTGACCCGTGGGTCGCTGGGCACGCGGTAGCCCCACTCGCGGCGGGCGACGGCGAAGCCGGCCCGCTCCCAGGCGGACGTCGAGTCCTGGTCGGCCTCGTCGGCCACGGCGTACAGCGGTGCCGGCAGATCCGCCACCATCGCGTCGGCGATGCGGTCGAAGACCGTGCCGTGCCATGCGTCGATGCCGATGAAGAGCCGCCCGTCGGGCCGGAGCGAGGCATCGCCGCGGCCGACGACCCGGTCGTCCTCCACGGCGTGCCATTGTGTGTCCGAAATCCGCGTGATGGCGGTGGAATGTACACAGTTCATTGGTGTTGCCTCTCGGGAGTGCCTTCTCTGAGGCGCCCCCCGGCGACACCTATGTCAACCGCCCACCGCGACGAAAAGGGGGAGCACCCACACGGATACAGCCTTCATGGGTCTCACCTCCTCGCGTTCTCGCACGGCTGTCCGGACAGTATCAGCCGGTGGGCGGCCGGCCCAACCCATTTGTTTCCGGGACGCGGGGTCGTTCAGCGCGGAGTCACCCAGCCCGGCACCCAGGTCCCGGTGGTGTCGCCGCCGGGCGATGTGGCGGCGAGGTGGGCGCGGAGGGTGGCCAGCGCCGGGTGGGGGTTGTCGCGGCGCCAGAGGAGCGAGTGCGGGTAGACGGGCGTCGGGCCGGTCACCGGGATGCGGCGCAGGCCGTGGCCGGCGGCCCGGGCGTCGGGGGCACCTCCCAGCGGGAGTTGGGGGAAGGTCCGCTCGCTCATGAAGGTGGCCAGGGCCGGGGTGTCGGCGATGGTGTCGAGGAGGGCGTCCGAGCCGAAGTTGGGGCCGGTCGCCTCGATGGTCAGGCCGAACTCGGCGACGAGATCCTCGTAGTAGGCGGCCCACTCGGTGCCGGGGACGATGCCGGGCATCCAGATCCGGTGCCCGGCCAGCTCGGCGAGGGTCACCGACTCGGCGCCCGCCAGCGCGTGGTCGGGGCCGGTGAGGAGCTGGAGCGGCTCGTCGAGCACCCGGACGGACTCGATGTCCTCGGGAAGGGGCCGGCCGGGCGCGGCGACGGCGCGGAAGGACGCGTCGATCTCACCGGAGAGGACGGCGGCGACGGCCGACTCGATCTCGAGCAGCATCACCACGTCGAGGTCGATCTCGGGGTGTGCGCGGTGGAAGCCGCGCATCAGGCCCGACGCCGCGCCGCGCGAGGCGATGATGTCGACGCGCAGGGGACGGCGGCCGGGGCGCACGGACGCGATCGCGCGCTCGGCGGCGTTCAGCAGTTCGCGTGCGTGGGGCAGGAAGGCCTGCCCGTCGATGGTGAGCTCGGCGCCGCGCGGCGTGCGGGTGAACAGCCGCACGCCGAGGTCGCGCTCCAGCGCGGCGACGCGCTTGGAGACGGCCTGCTGGGTGACCGCCAGGTCGACGGCGGCCTTCCGGAACTGGCCGGCTTCCGCGACGGCGGCGAAGGTGCGCACTGCTTCGAGCTCCACGCCGGCCCACCCTAGCGAACAACCATTGGTTGTACCTCGCGGGCGAATGGTTGTTTGACCTGCTGCCATGCCGCCCGATTGGCTCCCGTCGGTCAACGCGGGCCGGTTCAGCCGGGATGTCGAGGGGAGCGCGCTGGGCATGGTGGGCAGGAGACGGCTGGGCCGGGAGTTCGGCTGGCTGTGGGCGGCGTACGCGGTGAGCGCGTACGGGTCCGGGCTGGGGTTCGGCGCGTTGCCGCTGATCGCCGTGCTGGTGCTGCACGCCGGCCCGGCAGAGGTGTCCGCGCTGTCCGCGGTGGGGCCTGCGGCGGGCGCGCTGATCGCGGTGCCACTCGCGCCGTGGGTGGAGTTCCGGCGCAAGCGCCCGGTCATGATTGCGATGGACCTGATCCGGTTCGCGGCGTTGGCGACGATCCCGGTCGCCTACGCCTTCGGGCGGCTCGGCCTCGTCCAACTGCTCGTGGTCTCGGCCGTGGTCGCCGCGGCCAAGATCACGTTCGGCGCGGCCGGCGGCGCCTGCCTCAAGGCCCTCGTCCGGCCGGACGACCTGCTCGTCGCCAACGCGCGGTTGGAGTCCACGAACTGGAGCTCCATCGCGGTCGGGCCCCCGCTGGGCGGGGCGGCGATCGGCCTGTTCGGGCCGGTCACCACTGTGGTGGCCGACGCGCTCAGCCATCTGCTCTCCGCGCTGGGCATCACCGCGATCCGCGGCCGGGAGGAGGCACCGCAGCCGACCGGCGGGAACGCGGTCCGGGTGGGCGCGGTGTTCGACGGCTGGCGGCACATCATGGGCCATCCCGGTCTGCGGGCGCTGTACGTCAACAACATGCTGGTCTCCGGTCTGATCATGGCCACCGAGCCGGTGCTCGCCGTGCTCCTGCTGCGCCGGCTCGGCTTCGCCCCCTGGGAGTACGGCCTCGCCTTCGCCGCCCCCTGCCTCGGCGGGCTCGTCGGCTCCCGGCTGGCCCGGCGGGTCGTCGCCCGCTACGGCCGGGACCGCGTCTTCCGGACCGTCGGCACCCTGCGTGCCGTCTGGCTCATCGGCCTGGCCTTCGTCCGCCCCGGCGTCGTCGGCCTCGTCACCGTGATGGCCGTCGAGCTGGCCATCATCATCAGCATGAGCCTGTACACCCCGGTGCTCGCCACCTACCGGCTCGAACACACCCCCGAGCACCTCGTCGCCCGCACCCTGTCGGCCTGGTCGGTCGGCCAGCAGGCGTCCATCGCCGTCCTCACCGCGCTCGGCGGGCTGCTCGCCGACGTCACCGGCCCACGCACCGCTCTCACCGTCGCAGGACTGCTCATCCTGGCCACCCCGCTCCTGCTTCCCCGGCGCGACCGGACGTCGCCCCACGAGCCGGAACCGTCCCGCAGCCACGCCTGAGGCAGTCACCGGGGCGCTGGCCGGGATCAGCGCGGTGCCCCCAAGTACCAGCGGAGCCTGTTCAACGGTTCCTTGCCGAGGGAGGCCTGTGCCCGGTCCAGGAGGGCGTCGAGGTGTGCACGCTCGGCCGGCGGCAGTGCGGCGTACACCTCGGCGGTGTCGGCGGGACCCCAGCCGTGGAGGGCGGCGCGGGCCCGGGCGCTCAGGCCCGGGTCGGCGTCGTCCAGGAGAGTGAGGAAGCAGCGCAGCTGGGCGGCCGTACCGTGTGCGGCGAGCAGGCGGAAGGCGGCCGTCCGGACGTAGTGGGGGCGGTCGGTCGCCAAGCGCCGGTGCAGCCACTCCTCCGGGAGGCGGGCGGCTGTCGGCGTGAGGGCGAGGGCGACCTCACGGACCACTGCCGCCGATGGGTCGTCCAGCAGCGGCAGGAGCCGGTCCGGCTCGATCGCGTCCAGCATCCGCAGCGCCCACACGGCCCGCGCGCGCACCGCTACGGCCGGGTGCGCCAGCAGGGGCCGCAGCAACCCGGCGTCGGCCGCGCTGCCGCACTCGCCGAGCCCGGCGGCGGCGCCCGGGGAGACGTCCGGGGAGGCGCACAGGGACCGGTAGTGCGGCAGCGGCTCGACGCCGTGCTGCCGCAGCACCCAGCGGGCGCAGGCGCGGACGAGCCCGGAGCGGTCGGCGAGGAAGGCCGTGGCCCGCCCGGTGTCCCCGGTCCGGCTGAGTGCGGTCACCCCGGCCGCGCGGACGCGCGCCTGCCGGGCGCCCAGCAGCAACCGGACGATCTCGCCATGTTCCCCGCCGTCCCGCGTGCGGGCGAGCGCCGCGTCCGCACAGAGGTCCTGGACGACGATGTCGTGGTCCCTCGCCGCGATCCGGGCCAGATCGGCGGGGGAGAGACGCCCCCGCTCGATGGCAATCCGGTGGCCCAGACGCCGGGCGGCCCGGTCCTCGCTGCCCCGCAGCACGTCGGCGATCGCATCGTCCTGCAGGATGTCCTCCAGCAGCTCTTCGGCGGAACCGCCGTGCCGCCGCTGCGCGACGCGCAGGATGACGGCGGCGACCGCACCCAGCACCTCCGGCGTGGCCCCGGGCAGCGCGTCCCGCAGCACCGCCCGCGCCACCTCACGCACGGGCGCCACCCAGTCCGCGCAGCGCACGGCGACGAGGGGGAGGAGGGCGGCGGCGCCGGGGGAGGTGAGAGCGGCCTGGCGTATGCGGCCGTCGGGGTGGCAGAGCGCCACGGCGAGAGACGGCTCGTCGGGCGCCGGATCCCCGGCGCGCAGCCAGTCGGTGGAGGGAAGGACCCACAGCCGGCGCACCGTGAGGTCGAGCGCCACCCAGTCCCGCGCGTCGGTGGTGTCGAGCACCGCCCCCATCGATGAGCCGGGCCCCGCCCCGGCGGCTTCGACTGCGGACTGGGCCAGGTCGGTCCGGATGTTCATGTGGTGCGTCCCCGCCCTCGGTCGGTCGATCATGGTGACCGCATCGTAGAAGGGACGTTCCCGCTCATGCCAGGCGTTTCCTCCGCCCCCGCGCATGGAGGCGGTGCGGATCGTCAGACGGTCTCCTCCTCCAGGGAGGCGCTCTCGCGGGCGGATGCGTAGGTGGGGGTCTCGTAGGAGTGCCGGCCGGCGACGTACCACCAGATGGTGGCGAGCAGCAGGACGGCGGCCAGGGCGACGGGGGCGTAGTTGAAGGTCTGGGCCGTCACCGGGTAGCTCTGCGGCAGCAGGAAGAGCACGGTCACGAACGCCACCCGGACGACGGCGATCCAGCCGACCAAGGGGCCTCGGCTGCCCAGGTTCCAGGGCCCGGGAACGAACGACCGGCGGTTGCGCAGGCGCAGGTGGACGGGGATGGCGTAGGCGGGCGTGATGCCGACCACGTTGATGGCCGTCACGGCCCCGTAGGCCGTCGGACTGTACAAGGAGGGCACGGCGAAGAGTCCGGCGATCACCACGGACAACCACACGGCCGCGACCGGCGTCCCGGTACGGCCGTCCACGCGCCGCCAGATGCGGCAGCCCGGCAGGGCGCCGTCCCGCGAGAAGGCGAACACCATGCGGGAGCAGGCGGCGACCTCGGCGTTGCCGCAGAACAACTGGGCGCCGATGACGATCAGCAGCAGCGCCCCGACGACCACCCAGCCCCACAGCATCACCGCCGGCCCGCCGGTGGCCAGGCCGAAGCCGTAGAGCGTCATGCAGCCGGAGAGGACGCTGATGACGGAGAAGGAAATGGCGAAGTTGCCGTGGGACCCCATGCGCCGGGTCAGTTGCGGCTTGTAGCCCAGCTGACGCAGGTACGCGTCGTCGCTCTGCCCGGGCGCCGCCGGGCGTCCGGACTGTGCTCTCGGCGTGGACACGAAGGTGACCTCTCGGCAGGGTGAGGACGGGACCCGACGGCCGGGCGGCCGTGTGCCGAGGTCCGGCAGGGACCACGCCAGGGATCGCGGCACCGGACGCACTGGCGGTCTAGGGTCACGGTGATGTGCCGTCATGATGGCGTTCGGGGCGCAGGCGTTCGGGGCCAACACCTGACCTTGGCCGGATTACCTCTGCGCGCGGCCGAACCGGGCCGGCACCTCGACGCCGGCAGCGAGATTCAGCACACCACCGACAGTGCACGGAATCCTGATGTCCCGTCTCATTGGATCTTGCTTTCGGCAGCCGTGGCCGGTTCGGCGCTCTGACTGCTGATCGGTGATCTTCCTGGCCTTTGGGTCAGCCGATAGGTTCGTCCCATGAGATCACCACAGGCGGACGTGCATCATTCGGCTTCGTCCTGGCGGCAGCCCTGCCCTCCGGCGGCCTCCGGCGAGCGCACCATGCTGGTCGAAGAGATCGTCAAGCGCATCCTGAATCTCGGGCAGGGACGTCTGCTCGTGGGGATCGACGGCTTCACTGCCGCTGGGAAGACGAGCTTCGGACATGAACTGGCTGAGCGGATCAGTGCTGCGGGGCGGCCCGTGCTCCGGGCGACTCTCGACGATTTCAAGAGGCCGTGGAGGGACCGGCATCTGTATGACCGGGAGTCTGGTGAGGGGTACTACCGCAACGCGTATGACTATGAGGCGGTCAAGCGCCTGCTGCTGGATCCCTGCCGATCATCGGAAGCGACATCCTGCGTGCTGTGCAGCATCGACCCGCTGACCCAGCGAGATCACTCATCGGAAACGACGCCGCTCGAGGCGGACGCCGTGCTGATCGTGGATGGTGTCTTCGCGTTCCGGCCGGAGATCAATGAGTACTGGGACTTCCGGATCTGGTTGCAGGTCGATGCGGAGCTGTCCGTTCGGCGAGGTGCCGGGCGTGACCAGAACTGGGCCGGGTCCGAAGCCGAGTCGATCCACCGCAACAGGTATCTGGTGGCCGAGGACATCTATCTCCAGGAGGTCGACCCGCTGCCGATGATGGATGTTGTCATCGACAACTCGACGTTCGCGCGTCCGCAGATCGTGACGCCGTGACGTCTGGATGGTGCTGACGGGTGGTCGACTGAGCGAAGGCAACGGAGCATGTTGGGTGCCCTGCGGCCGTCAGTTCGCTGCTTTGGGTGTGATGCAGCGGTAGATCGTGGCGGGTGCCGCCTCGAAGGTGCGGGCGATCTTCGGGACTGGGGTGCCGGAGTCGTAGAGCCACCATCATCGCCAACAGGCAGCCGACTATCGGTCCGCCGAGCTGCCGAGCCGCAAGGAACCCCCGGCCGCCTCGAACGATCGACGAGACTCCCGCGGCGGACGGCTCCCGCGGCGGACGGCCCTCGGACTTCGGTCTGGCGGGGGAGTGAGGCCGCTGACATGATCCATCGCATGACTTCCCAGCCACAGGTTCAGGTTCCGCCGCGCTACGCACGAGTCAACGCCTGGGTGATCAGCCGTGACACCGATGCCGAAGTGCGCTTCCTGATATCGGCGTTCGGCGCGGTCGAGACCCCGGGCTCCCGGATGCTCGATCCCGACGGCGACATCGGTCACGTCGAGGTCGAGGTCGGCGAGAGCGTCATCATGCTCTTCGACGCCAAGCCGGGCTGGCCGCCGACCCCGGCCCACCTGCGCGTCTACGTCGATGACGTCAGTGCGGCCGTGGACCGGGCCGTCGCGGCCGGTGCCCGTGTCGTGACCCGTCCGACCCTGCTGGCCTTCGGTGAGCGGGTCGCCCGTGTCCGCGACCCTCAGGGACACCTGTGGTGGCTGCACGAGCGGGTGGAGGACGTCGCCCCCGGTGAACTGGCCGCCCGCTTTGCCGATCCGGCCGCCCAGGAGGCCATGGCCTACGTCCAGCGAACCCTGCGGGAAGAACTGGCGACGGCGCGCCCGGACCAGCC
>NZ_JBFAPH010000267.1:0-8485 GCF_040675635.1 Streptomyces sp. NPDC049577 | reverse complement strand
AACGCGATCCATTCTTGCTCGGGGCAGAACGCGGCCAGCCAGCTCTGTGCCTTGTCCCGGCCCGCCCCCGCCATCAGATCCGGCGCGGCGAGGAGGGTGACGCCGACGCTCTTTCCCTTGAGCTCGGGGATCGACCGTGCATAGACGTCCGGCGAGTGCTCCACTACCGGAACCAGCCAGCATGGACCACCGCCATTGGCGAAATAACCCGCCAGTACATGCCGGACCACCGGGTCATATCCATCCAGGCCGGAAACTCCGCCAATCTGGCGCGGGGTTGTCTCCTGTTCGTGCGCGCAGACAAACGCGGTTACCGCAGTGGGTACTTGTTTCACCGAGCAGGTGGTGGAAATTGTCTCTCGGATCCGGATTCCCGGCACTTCCCACTTGCTGTCCAAGCCTGATTGGCCCATGTCTGTCTCCTGTACCAAATGGGACACCGACGTGGAGAGCGCCGCCAGGTCGGCACCTTTCCTGGTGCCGGCGCATGGGGCGGTAAATCTGTACCGGGACAGACGAGTTGCACTGTTTCACTGCTGTGCAAAGCCTTGTCGTGCACCACTTGGCCGTCATCACCGCTCGGGGACCGAATGAGAGAGGTTCACCCAGGAAGCAGCATGTTTGACCAGGGGGTGAGCGTCAACCGACGCCAAATGAATTCAGACACAATGCGACCTGGCGGGATTGATTTTCGATTCTCGTGAGTGTGCTCCAGGTTTGATTGCTCGTTGAACTTCTCCTGATTCCGGCGGTGACGGCTGCTACGTCAACCTCGTTTGTCGTCCTGGTCGATGGCCCATTCGCCGGGCGGCCGTTTCCGGTCAGGACACGATCGCGCCAGCGCGGGGGGAAGTCGATCGGAGCAAGCTGGCCGCATGCGGCATACCCGGCGAGCGTGAGGTCGTCGGTCATCCGGGCCCCGGCCCGGCCGGCCGGCCGGGAGGCGTTCTGCCGGCGGACCGCCGAGATCAGTTGGCCGGGCTGTTCCTCGCGCTGCGGCTGGGTGCTGATCGGGCGGCCGTAGGTGGAAGCGAGCTCGCGCAGGGTGTGGCTGTCGGCCTCCCAGCCGTGCCCGGCCAGCCGGCCCACTGGGTCGTCGGGCATCTCCGGGATCCACAGGGACGCCGCCGATCCCGGCGCGGCGTGTGCGCCGAAGCGCTCGATCACGCCGCGCGAGCCCCATATCAGCCCCATCCGACTGCCTGCTGCCGACTGCGTTCTGATCCGGGCCGGCAGTAGCTCCACCGCCTCCTCGGGCAGATAGATCAGTAGTCCTTCGGCGATCCAGGTGGTCGGCATGGTCGGGTCGTGCTCTGAGGCGGCCGGCGCGCCTGGCCAGTCCTCATGCAGATCCACCGCGACGGTGATCCGCTCGCAGCGCGCGACGGCCCGCTCCTGGCGCAGCACCGAAGCCTTGAAGTCGAGTGGCGCGGTGGTGTCGACCTCGAACAGCCGGGTGCTTTGGGGCCGGTCCATCCGGAAGGCCCGGCTGTCCATGCCGGCGCCGAGTAGCACGACCTGCCGGACTCCGGACGCGGAGGCCTGCTGCAACAGGTCGTCGAGGAACTTCGTCCTGATGACGGCGCACCGACTGGATCACATGCGCCGGGGGAGTTCGACAGCATCCTCTTCGCCGCGGACGGTAAGTCCCTCTACACCCAAGGGCGCACGATTCGTCGATGGGACATTACCGATCCCACGCAACCACACAAGGTGGACAAGCCCTTCGCAAGCAACCTCAGCTCCGCCCCGGTCATATCCGCCGACGGACTGCTGGTGACCGGCCATGCTGGCGGCACCGCACAGCTATGGGACACCTACAACCACAGATCGCATCCGACCGCGACCCCCGCACCCTGGCGCGCTACCTGCTCAACGCGATGTACGGACTGCGGGTGCTCGGCAAGACCGCCGACCGGAGCGCTATGTCCGGCATCGTCGACACGGTCCTGAACTCCCTGTAGACGGGTGGTGGGCGGCGGCCAACGACCGGCGATCCGCTCGCCGGTCGCCTTTTTCACCCACATTCTGGAACGTTCATTCAATAAAAGTCTCCCGGCGCGATGAGATGAGGAGAGAGCACATGAAGACGGTGGCCGTTCTCGGCACGGGGATCATCGGTGCACCCGTGGCCCGCAACCTCCGCGAAGCCTTCGCCGTACGCGTATGGAACAGGACCCGCACCAAGGCGGACGCCCTCGCCGCGTCCGGCGGCATCGAGGTGTACGAATCGGCGGCGGACGCCGTCGCCGGTGCCGACGTCGTCGTCACCGTCCTCAAGGACGGCCCGGCCGTGCTCGAAGCGATGACGGCCGCCGCGCCCCGGCTCGCGCCAGGCACGGTGTGGGTCCAGCTGAGCACCGTCGGCGTCACCGCCGTCGAGGAACTCGCCCGCTTCGCCGGGCGGCACGGGCTGGTCTTCTACGACGCGCCCGTGCAGGGCACCCGGCAGCCGGCCGAGAACGGCACGCTCGTGATCCTCGCCTCCGGCCCGGAGGGCCCGGAGGGCGGACGCGACGACGCGCAGCAGGTGTTCGACGCCATCGGCAGCAGGACCGTCTGGGTGTCCACCGAGGCCGGCGCGGCCAGCCGGCTCAAGCTCGCGCTGAACAGCCTGGTCCTCGCCCTCACCCACGGCACCGCCGAGAGCCTCTCGCTCGCCCGCGCCCTGGGCGTCGACCCCCGGCTGGTCGTCGACGTGGTGACGGGCGGCCCCCTGGACAGCGGCTTCTTCCAGGCCAAGGCGGCCGCCATCCTCGCCGGCGACTACACCACCGCCTTCTCCGTCGACAACTCGGTCAAGGGCACGCGCCTGGTGCTGGAGGCCGCCCAGCAGGCCGGCGTCACGGCCGACACCGCCGCCGCGGGACTGAAGAGGTTCCAGCGGGCCGTCGACCAGGGACACGGCGCAAAGGACATGGCCGCGAGCCACCTGGCCGGCTGAACCCGGACCGGGACCGCCGGCTGCACCGGGCTGTGGCGCGAGCGCTCGATCTCGTCCAGCAGGGCGAGGGCCGGATCGATCACCATCAGCCGGCCCGGCTCCGGCCCGGCAGCGCTCAGCACTTGGTGCTGCGCGACGTTCTCCTGGAACGCGCTCGGCCTGCGAACAGGGCTGAAGCGAGCGGTGGTCAGCGGCGGCCCGGGCCGCCCAGGCGGTCCTCGTAGTCCAGGAGCCGCTGCTGGGCGTCGCGGTAGGAGGTCGCGGCCGGGACCGGCTTCCCGTCCCGTACGGCCTCGGCGACGGCGACGGCCGTGTCGACCGCCGCGCGGTACGGCAGCGAACCGGTGCTGACCCGCCGTACGCCGAGCCGGCCCAGCTCGGCGAGCGGGACGCCGGGGACGGCGAGGACGTTCACCGGCACCGGGAGCTGCGAGGTGAACGCGCGTACATGGTCGGGGTCGGTGGCGCCGGGGACGAAGATGCCGTCGGCGCCGGCCGCCACGTAGGCGCGGGCCCGGGCGAGGGTGGCGTCGACGGTGGCGTTCTCGCCCAGCCAGTAGGTGTCCACCCGCGCGTTGACGAACAGACCGGGCGCCCGCCGCTTGATCGCGGCCACCTTGGCGGCGTGCACGTCGGCGGGCACCAGGCGGTCGGCGGCGCTGTCCTCGATGTTGACGCCGTCCGCCCCGAGGTCCGCGGCGTAGGCCGCCACCTCCTCGGGATCCTCGTCGTACCCGTCCTCGATGTCGGCGGACACGTACACGGGCAGCGCGCGCAACCGCGCGACGAGGGCACGGGTGGCCTCCCGCGTCGCGTGCCGGCCGTCCGGGCTGCCGGCCGCGGCCGCGATCCCGAAACTGGTGGTCCCGACCGCGGGGAAACCGGCCTCGACGAGAGCGAGGGCCGACCCGACGTCCCATGCGTTGGGCAGCAGGAACGGTACGTCACCGGTGGAGTGGAGTTGATGGAACGACACGTCGACATACTTGCGGGCGAGCCGCGCCGACACAAGCGGGGCAGGAGTGGTGCCGAAGGACGTCCTCGCCGGGCAGGGCGTGCCCGCAGCAGCCGGGCCCCCGGATCCCCGCGGCCCGGAACCGTCACCAGGCGTACGCCTCGGGGGCCGGGCCCCCGGGTCCCGGGAAGATCTCGTCCAGGCGGGCCAGCTCGTCCGCGCCGAGCCGGATGTCGAGGGCTTGCACGGCGTGTTCCAGGTGGCCGACGGTGCGGGGGCCGGTGATCGGTCCCGTCACCCCGTCCTGGTGCAGCAGCCAGGCGAGACCGACGTGGGCCGGGTGGCGCCCCAGGTCGTCGCAGAACGCCTCGTATGCCTCGAGGCGCGTGCGGTTGGCGGCGAGGCGGCGGGCGGTGATCTCGGAACCGGAGCCGCGGCCGCCGGTGGTCCGGCGCAGAGCACCACCCAGAATGCCGCCGTACAGCGGTGACCAGGGAATGAACCCCAGCCCGTAGTCGCGGGCCGCGGGGAGCACCTCGAGTTCGGCGGTGCGCTCGGCCAGGTTGTACAGGGACTGCTCGCTGACCAGGCCGAGCGACGAACGGCGCCGGGCGGCCTCGTTGGCCTGGGCGATGTGCCAGCCCGCGAAGTTCGACGAGCCGACGTAGAGCACCTTGCCCTGGCTGACGAGGGTGTCCATGGCCTGCCAGAACTCGTCCCACGGCATGTGCCGGTCGATGTGGTGGGCCTGGTAGAGGTCGATGCGGTCCGTGCCGAGCCGACGCAGTGAGTCCTCCACCTGTCGGCGGATGTGGAGAGCGGAGAGTCCGCTGGTGTTCGGGCCTAGGCCCATCGGTTCGTAGACCTTGGTGGCGAGCACGATGTCGTCCCGTCGCCACTCGGCGGGGCAATACGGACATCAACTCACGTACCACGTTCTCAGGAGTCCCAGTACGGCTCGTAGGTGAGCACTGCGCGGTTAGTCCGGACCAGATAGCGCGCGGCGACGGCTCGCACTTCCTCGGGCGTGATGGTGAGTACGTTACCGAGCGCGCTCCAGACGAGCTGGGGGTCACCGAAGAGTACGGCGAAGCGGCACAGTTCGTCGGCCCGGCCGGCGACGGTCGCCAGCCGGTCGAGCCACTCGCGTTCCAATTGAGCCTGGGCGCGCTCCAGTTCTTCGGGGGTGGGGCCGTCGGTGGCGAAGCGGACCAGTTCGTCGTCCACAGCGGCCTCGAGAGCGTCGTTCGAGGCGCGGTCGGAGGCCTTGACATCCAGCCAGCCGAGGCAGGGCGCGCCACTCAGCCGGAGGAGACCGAATCCGGCCGTGACGGCGATGCGATCCCGTCGTACGAGGCGGTTGTACAGACGTGAGGACTCACCGCCGCCGAGAATGGACAGGGCCAGATCTGCGGCGTCGCACGCACGCTTGCCGTCACGGGGAAGGCGGTAGGCGGCCATGACGGCGCGAGAGGGTACGGAGTCCTCGACGGCCTCGCGTAGCTCCCTGCCGATGAGGTCGGGCAGCGAACCGTCCCGCTGGGTCGGTCTGCGCCCGGCCGACGGGATGGAGCCGAAGTACTTCTCGATCCAGGCAAGCGTCTGCTCGGCGTCGATGTCACCGACCACGCAGAGCACGGCGTTGTCGGGCGTGTAGTACGTCTGGAAGTAGGCGCGGACCTGTTCCAGCGTGACGGCGTTGCGGTCGGCATCCGAGCCGATGGGGGTGTGGTGGTAAGGATGCCCCTCCGGGTAGACCATGGCGGTCAGCTTCTCGAAGCCTGTGCCGTACGGGACGTTGTCGTAGCGCTGCCGGCGCTCGTTCATGCAGACGTCGCGCGCCCAGCCCATTTCAGTGTCACCGATGGCGACCAGCAGCGAGCCCATGCGATCGGCCTCCAGCCAGAGCGCCAGCTCCAGTTGATGGGCGGGCATGGTCTCGAAGAAGTTCGCACGCTCGAAACTGGTGGTGGCGTTCAGGGTGCCGCCGGCGCCCTGAACGAGTTCGAAGTGACCGTTCGCCGCCACCGACGCGGAGCCGTAGAACATCAGCTTGCAGAACATGTGGGTCAGACCGGTCTGCCCCCGACCCTCATGCCTCGATCCGACGTCGTACCAGATGTTCACGGCCGCGACCGGCGTGCTGTGGTCTTCGGAGAGCACTACCCGCAGGCCGTTGGCGAGGCGGTGTTCGGTGATGTTCACACTGGCGACGATCCGCTCCTGCGCGGCGCGGGCCGCGCTCTGTGCCGCGGTCGCGCTCCTGAGGAAGTTCAACTCCTTTCGTAAGCGCACTAGTTCGTCATCAGCATCCGGGATCGTCTCGGGCGGAGCGACGTTGTGGGCGAACACAAAGTCGCGGGCCGAGTCGACGCTGCGTTTCTGGGGGGCAGGCCGGCCGTCGCGGACGAGGTTGTCGTGTAGCTGGCTGAACAGCGGGTGGAGCCGCAGACCGGCGGGCTGGCCGGGGATCCCGGTCTCGACCAGGTCGGCGAGGTACTTGGTGAAGTAGGTCTGGGGTTCCGTGAGTTCCGGATCGGTCTCGAACCAGGCCGTGGTGTCGGCGCTGCTGGCGGTCATGGTGTAGGCGCCGGTCCGGGCGGCCAGCTCCAGCAGCACTTCGCCGTCCGCCCCGGCGAGGGCGTGTTCCCGGACGGTTGCAATGCCCGAGAAGCAGCAGTCCAGCATAACCACCTTGGTGGCGGCCTCGCAGTGCTGCAAGGCCCGGCGCACGTCGGAGAACTCCAGGCTGGTGGTGGCCCGGCGGTGCCAGGTGTCTCGGGAGCCGACGAGGCCCAGGCACAGCTGGTCCTCGTTGTCGAGTTGACCGTGCCCGACGTAGTAGAAAAGAGCGACGTCCGTGGCGTCCTCGAACAGGTCGAGCAGCCGATCCGGCAGATCGCCGGGGCCACGCTCGTTGGATATCACGGTCACCCGGCCCTCCGGCCACCCGCACTGGGGGCCGGTGAGCAGCCGGTGCATCCGGTCGAGGCTGTGTCGTGCCGCGGGGACCCGGGTGAGGTGCTCGTAGTCCCACGTGCCGATCAGTACGGCCCGGGAGCGGGAGTGGTCGAACAGCGGCGGCCGGTTACTCATCGAGGAGCCGCTCCAGGATCGGCATGACCTCCTCGACGTTGCGGGCGTCGACGGTCAGCTTCTTCCCGCGCACCGTTACAGTGACGGACAGATCGCTGCGCCTGGCCCGCAGGAACTGCGGCAAAATCCTGATCACGGTGACCAGGCCGGTGCTGGTGGCCAGCACGGTCAGCGCGTCGAGCGCGCCCTGCTCTCCGGGACCGGGAGTGCCGGGTACCCGGCGGACATCCACGCCTGGGATCGCGGCCAAGTCCAGCCAAGTCCGCAGGGAGTTCAGCTCACCCTGCCGCGAAACAGCCAGCTCCACGCTGCTCTGATGGTCGGCGTCCATGGTGTGTCCCACACCCTCCGTACACGAACTGCCTGAGACTTGGCTCCGGAGTCGATCACTATGCGGAAGCTGTTGTCAAATGCTAGTGGCCTTCGGTGAGTTGGTCCCGTGCGCGCTACATGCGGATGCAGGCCCCGCCGGCAGCCGGTGCGACCCTGGTAGAGGAGCGCATTTGACGATCTCCAGCATCTCGCACCGGCCCTGATGACTGCTGACTGAGGGATGCGTGGCCTTCCCCGCTAGATCACCGGCTCGATCGGCGCCCACTGCCCGTCGGACGGTCGATCTTGCAGGGGGGCGGTCTCACGCAGGAACGCTCGCTGGAGGTGCTGAGCGACCTTGACCAGGGCGACCGGGCGCGGATCGGACCTGAGGTCGCGGCAGCGGCGCGTTCCGTGGAGATCCGGTCCAGCTGGAGCCGCCACATCGTAGGGCTCTTCAACTTCTTCCCGATGCTGAGCCTGGGGTGTTTCATCTTCTACACCCTCGCCGTCGGCTTGGTGATCGTGAGCTGGATCGGTGACGGTGCAACCGGGACGAGCTGGCCCGTCGTCTTGTTTGCCTCGCTCCTGCTTGTTCTGGCCGTTGCTGTGGTGCACGCGGCCGCCCGCTGGTTCTTCGGCCTGGCCGGCAGGTTCAGGAGATCCGGCTCCCGGCCGGACGAGGTGTGGTCGAAGCCTTCGTTCCGCAGACCCATAAGCCAGGAGCAGAGGCGGAGGTCGTCTTCGGAGACGTGACGGTGCGGCTGGCCGGCGAGCTGGTGACCTGCTACCTGTTCGCGTTCTGGCCGTCCTGCTCGGGCAAGGGCCCGAGCCGTTCGCTGACGTGCACGACGGGGCCGGTCTCCACGATGACCGAGGTCTCCTCGTTGGTCTCACGGACAGCCGCTTCAGCGAGCGTCTCGCCGTGCTCGCGCCGCCCGCGCCTGGCAGACTCCAGGTGTCCCGATTCAGCAGACCCCGGTTCACCCGTTCGGACGACCCCCGACAGACGCTAGACGGCCTGGACCGCGGCTGCCGGGCCGCCGTCCTCGCGCGGCCTGACGCGCCCGGCTATGGCGGTGCCACACGTTGTGGCATCGTCCACAGCGAAGACCGCCGCCAAGGCCGAGGGGGACGATCCCCGCGCCGCGCCGCTGCTGACGGCTTGTCTGGACGAC